>CALDEP010000373.1 GCA_937942475.1 uncultured Aureispira sp. | reverse complement strand
CAACAAAACAGCCAATCCAAAAGGAATTGAAATTAAGAGAAAAGACACGATCACAAGGCGGAATTCTTTTGATAATTGATTAACACCAGGAATAGGACGAGCCAATGCGTCTATAAAATCAACAATCCAAAAATCTTGAGTATCAGCATTTGGATTAATAAACCCCCCTTCGATCAAAATATTGGAAGCTCTAGCATAATCTTTTTTATCTACTAATAATTTAGCGCCCCCCATAGCTCTTGCTTCAGCGGCATAGACTTGCAAACTTAGTTCATCTCTAGCGATGACATTAATTCCTTCTGTTTCCAACTGTATTTTTGCCAAAGAGAAGGCAGGTAAATCGTAAAAATATTGCACTACAATCAAGCTCATCGATTACTGATTTAAGATGTTTCTAAAACGCCAAAAATAGCGGATAGAGAACAGGTTAAGAAAAGAGATACCTATTGTGAAGTAGATGACATTTAGACTACTAGTTGGATGGATGCTCGATAAGGTGAGAATCATAAACAATGCAATCGGAAGTATACATAACCTACTTATTTCTAATTGAAAACCAAGTTTCCGTTTATCGGCAGAAAGCCCAAAGCTTGCCACCGACCAAAGAATTAAAACGATGCTTATTAAAATAGGAATCAAAAACGAATGTTTGTCTATAGATAACGTTGCTAAGAATAAGGTAGTTCCAATTAATAGAAAAATATATTGCAAAAAGATGTAAATACTTAGACCATTAGGAATGATGGTATGGTATTTAATTTGCTCCTTTCGTTCAATTGGACTAGGGTAAAGCGGTCCCCCAGCTGCTGCAGAACGCCAGCCTGGTTTTTTTATTAATAATCGAACCTTGTCTTTAAATCCTCTTGTTTTGCCAAATTCTTTTCGAAGATCATTGTAGTAATCAAAATTCGCCCAGATAGGATTCCAAGTAGACAGGGACTTTGTTACGCCATAAACAACCGCTTCCTCTTCGGCTTGAAAAGTACCAAAGAAGCGATCAAATAGGATTAAAGTACCCCCATGATTTTTGTCAATATACTTAGGGTTTCGACCGTGGTGCACCCGATGATGAGAAGGCGTATTGAAGATGAATTCAAACCAAGCAGGCATTTTATCAATCGTCTCTGTGTGTATCCAAAATTGATATAGGGTTTGTATGGTATTAACCAACAAAAAAGGAATGGGATCAAAGCCTATAATTGCCAAAGGGAGATAGAACATCCCTGAAATAAAAGACTGAAAAGCAGATTGACGCAATGCAACCGACAAATTATAATCTTCACTTTGATGGTGTACTACATGGGTGCCCCAAAAAAGACTAATTTCATGCGCATAACGATGAAACCAATAGTACAATAAATCTATCCCCAAAAATAAGAGCACATAAGTCCACCAAGTATTGGGAATCTTAAAGGGGCTTAATTGATAACAATAAACATAAGCACCCAAAGTGACTACTTTGATGAAAATGCCAATCGCCTGTTGACTAATGCCGCAACTAATATTACTAATCATATCGTTAAAACGATACAATTCTTTTTTGTGTAAACGAGCAATGAACAACTCTATCCCAATTAATAAAAAGAAAATTGGAATGGCGAATAGCATGACCTTCATAAGGTGGTGTTTTAAGAATTTTTGCCTATAAGTCTTCTGGTTCTATTTCTTTTCTAATAAGAAATTTAACACCAAAAGTAACTTCAATACTAAGGTTGACAATTCTATAATCTTCGCTAAAGGTTCGAACAGAAGTCGTCGATCTAAAAGGATCTACATACTGTACTTGTGTGCCTCGCATGAAAAATACCTGAGGCGTAACATCTGGACTAACATTAATTTCAAAAAACAAACCAAAAGGCAATTTTGGTGGTTCCCAATCAATACCAGCACCCAACCAAAAACCGAAGTTAAGTGGGGTAACGCCTTGTGCATCCAAATTATTAACAACATCATTAGCAACGGTAACATCCAATCGAATGCCTGCTGCATAATAAGGCAAGAAACTTTCACTAATCTTGAAATTACCTTTTAGTAAGGTGGACAAAGAAATGTTGTGGAAAAGATCATTGACCACAAATGTATTGGTGCCAAAAAATCCAGAGTTATAAGAAGCGCCTCTTCTATGGTAGCCCAATTGAGCAACAAGTCCTAAGCGTCGAGGGGTGTTTTCGCCTTGCCACTTACCCATCATTTCAAAAAACAAATCACCATGGTAGGAAATTAAGGCACGTTTGCTCTGTTGTGTACCAACTAGTAAACCTCCTTTGACCCCAAAACCCATTTGTTGAGCATGCGTATTAAAACCAAAAACCAAAATAAGGAACAAAATACCAATATAACGTTTCATAGTAGACTCTTAATTTTAGAAAAAGATAAAGGGTAATAAGATCTACTACAAAAATAAAGAAAAAACATGGCTAAAACAACGGACTCATTATTAATCTTGTTTTGAGGCAAATTCCAAAACAGTTATCATCCGTAAATTTTAGCCATGCATTAGAAGGCTTTCTATTGTTTTGTTATTTGCACGGTCTCTGTGCTAGTAGCCGTTTGTAAGACTAACCAATAGATACCGCTAACTTGATGGCTCAAACTTAAATCCACTTGCTTTCCAGTTGCTGTTTTGGTCCATATTTCTTGACCCAAGGCAGAATAAAGCTTTAGTTCCTGAATGTCTGTAGGGGATGCTATGTGAATGTTATTATTGGTTGGATTAGGATAAACACTAAGCAAGCTCTCCTCTACTAGGTGACGAACCGATAATACAGTCGGGTTTTGGAAGACATACACACTACCTGCGGAATAGATGCCACCTACTGCTTGACTAGGAGCGCCAACAATTGCTGTTGAGCCCGTTGAATTTAGGCAAACAGAACTACCAAAGCCATTGATACTATTGTTGGAAGAGAGCAGTTCATTATCAAGTTGAGACCATTGAGCACCATCCCATTCGTAAATTTTTGCACCACCACTAACAGAGTTCGCCCAAGATTCGCCAATAGCAATCATCGTCCCATCTGAATTTAGATCGTTGCTTGGTCCACCCACAGCATTGCTGATGCCCACAATGTTACTTCCTTTAGAAACCCATTGATTAAGGACCCATTCAAATATTTGTGTAGAAGAATTAGAGCCATTTGTTTTGGTAGAACTTATTGCTAGTAGATCACCATCGTCACTCAAACTAACAGAGGTTCCAAATCTATCTCCCTGAGCAGCACCCATCATTGGAGTACCTCGAAGATTCCATTGTGTACCATCCCAAATGTAATTTCGGACAATACCCATATCTTGCGCTACTACTGTATTTCCAGACCAAAGCGTAAAGGATTTTCCGCCAACAGCTAATTTTGTTCCATCAGCAGAAATATCTATAGCAAGTCCAAATTCTTCCAAGCTAACATCGCCATCAATATCTTGTCCCATTTGCACCCAGTTGGTGCCATCCCAATTGTAGACACGAGCATGACCTTGAATTTGTAAAACACCTCCTTGTTGCGTATTTCCAGGGGCTCCTACTGCTAAATAATTACCATCAGGACTAATAGCGACTGCTCTACCAAATATATCGCCATCAAGTAGTGGGCTAGGGTTGCCTTCTCCTTCAATTGTACTCCCACGTTGTACCCATGCCATTCCGTTCCAGTCATATACATTAACCAAACCAGATTTATACCCCAAAGTGTTTCTTCCCCAAGGACTACTTACCACAACAGTATTGCCATCCGCACTCAAATCTACAGCACTACCCGTCCCTTCAAATACAGCTGATCCTAGAAAAGTAGCACCACGTTGCACCCATGTTGTTCCATTCCAATCTAGTACTTTTGCATACCCAAAATAGGAGCCTAAATCACTATTGCGACTAGAGCCAACAGCAATGGTATTACCAATAGCATCAATCGCAATGGCATTAACATCTCCAAGCTTATCGTTTGCAGAAATACCATTTGTTTGGACGCCTAATTGGCTCCATTGCCCAAAGCAAAAAATAGGAATTATTGTGAATAGGAGTATTATTTTATTTAGCATAATAGTTTGTTTTTCACACTTTAAAAATAGCTTTCTTAGGAAGGATAAGCTAGGATTGAAATGTTTTAGTTTTTTAATTAAGGAGTCATTGCAGGACGACTAGTATCGCTGAACACTCCTGACCATTTCAAAACTGCACTAAATAGTTTAATAATGCCTCACGCCTAGGCGTGAAACGACTAAAAACAGGGTTAAGTGTGAAAAAACTAGGTTTAGATAGGCTATTGAGGGCTATCGTTTGAGATCTTAATGGCTTCCATAAGGAGAGAAATCTTTTTGTATTTGGACTCTTTTACATCAATATACCCATACATTCTTCGTAGAGAAGAGCCAATTCCATCGACACTCATAAAGGCTTTTGCGGCAATTTCCTTATTAGAAATAACAGGATCGTCTAATAAAATATTAAGCACTTTCCAATCCGTTTCATTGATCTTTCGACTGATAAATTGCTCTATCTTTTCTCGATGCAACTCGAACTTATTGGATTGTAAAACAACAGGAGATGCACTAATATTTTTCAGTCGTTCTACCTCTTTTAGCAAGTCCTCTTTTTCCTTACGACTACGCATCATATTCGAGCGAGCATAAGTGATGATTCCTATTAGTAACAAAATAAATACAAAGACAACTGCAAACGTTATTTTTAATTGTTTTAGCTCCAAAGCAGCCTGAGCTTTCTCATGAGCAATCTGATTTTGATGTAATTTATCTTCATACTCATTCTGAATCGCATGTCTAATAATTGCCATACGATCATTTTCAATTTGTAGACTATCTTTATATAAAAGATATTGTTCGTGCATAGACAGCGATAAGTCGTATTTTTTTTGAGCTTTATAACATTGGTAAAGGACCTTATAAAGCGCTACTTTTAAATCCTTATTTGTTGCTTGATCCAATCCTGCTAGAATCGTTTCTGCTTTTTGAGTGGCATTGGATAGGTTTTTTGTCAATAAAAGCTCGACAATAAAGGTTTCAATCTCAATAGGTTTATTTTGATGATCAATCTTTTGAGCAATTTTTAACCCCTTTTCTGCATAATATAAGGCAGTGTCAATTTGTTCAAACTGTTCTTGGACTCTTGCATATAGGACATAACTGTCTAAGAGAAAAAATAATTCTTGATTTTCTTCAAGGATTTTAATAGATTTTTTGGCACAGGATAAAGCCTTTTTGTAATTTTTTTGATAATAAGAAATGAAGCCTATATTAAGCCAAATAGCACCTACTTTATCTTCTACGCCTAGGCTTTTATATAATTCTAAAGCTTTGTTTAGGTGATTTGAAGCTCTATCATAATCCTTTATATCATAGTAGACTAGCCCTATGTTATTTAATGCATGTGCTGCTGAATTTAGTCGTTTTTTTTCTTGAAAAATTTCTAAACTCAACTCATAGTATCGAATCGTTATTTGGTATTTGTTTTGTAATCGATAAGCGTTCCCAATATTGATGTACTGGCGTGCTAGTATGCTTGAATCGCCGAACACAATAGCAAGCTCTAATGCTTGCTCCAATGCTTTCATGGCAGAAAGCGCCTTGTCCTGCATGAGGAATACAAATCCCTTTTCGTTTAGAGCTTTGATGACTTCACGCTTTTTGTCATTTTTTTTGGCTAAAGCATAGTGGTAATCAATTAATGAGAGCGTTTCTTCTGGAGCTAGAGCAGTATAGGCGATGTAATAAGCATTAATTGCTTGAAACTGCTCCTCATTTGACAGTTGGTTTCCCTTGCAAACGGCTAAGATCGAATCCACATTGGCTAGTATAGAACTGCTATTTCCGAATCCTGTAAGACATAGGCAGATGATAATTATTCGAAGGGTCTTATTCACAAATAGATCGAGATAGGTGTTAACAAAAAAATGCACTACCAAAATAAAAAAGAACCCACTAAAGCTAGCAGGTTCTATATTTTATTACCGAAAATTGATCGTTTACTCTTTTAATATCTTACGAGAAATAACCAATTTTTGAATTTCAGAAGTTCCTTCTCCAATCGTACATAATTTACAATCACGGAAGAATTTCTCTACTGGGAAATCTTTAGTGAAACCATATCCACCGTGAATTTGTAGTGCCTCAGTTGCTGCTCTTACACAAGCTTCAGAAGCATAATATTTAGCCATTGCTGAGATTTTAGTAACCGGCAAGTGGTTGTCTTTTAGGTGACCTGCTTTGCGAATCAACAATTCAGAAGCTTCAATTTCTGTAGCCATATCAGCTAATTTGAAAGAGATGGCTTGGAAGCTAGAAATAGGTTTTCCAAATTGCTCACGCTCCTTAGAGTATTTAAGAGCCGCATTGTAAGAACCTTTCGCAATTCCCAAAGACAAAGCACCAATAGAAATACGTCCACCATCTAAAATTTTCATAGACTGGATAAAACCATCGCCTTCTTCTCCTAACAATTGGCTTTTGTGTACACGACAGTTGTCAAAAATTAACTCTGCTGTTTCAGAAGCACGCATACCCAATTTATTCTCTTTTTTACCACCAGAGAAACCTTCCATATCACGCTCAATGATAAAGGCACTCATGCCGTGGCTATCTAGTGGCTCACCAGTACGAATAATGACAACTCCTACATCACCAGAAATACCATGTGTAATCCAGTTTTTTGTACCATTGATAACGTAATAATCACCGTCTTTTTTGGCAACACATTGCATTCTACCAGCATCAGAACCCGTATTTGCTTCTGTTAAACCCCAGAAACCAATATGTTCGCCAGAAGCTAGCTTAGGCAAATATTTTTTCTTTTGCTCATCGTTACCAAACGTTAAAATATGGTTGGTACCCAAAGAGTTGTGTGCAGCAAGAGACAAGCCAATAGAACTGCAAACCTTTGTCGTTTCTTCTATAATTGTAATGTATTCTTGATAACCTAGACCAGAACCACCATATTCTTCTGGAACCAAAATTCCCATAAAACCTTGCTCTCCCATCTTGTGGAATAAGTCTTTTGGAAAATATTGTGCCTCATCCCATTCCATTACATGTGGACGGATGTGTTTTTCTGCAAAGTTACTAGCGCTTTCGCGAATCATTTGTAGGTCTTCAGACGTATCTGGAGTCATATAATCTGTATTCATCACAATCAATTTTTATAATACGGACAAAATTAATATTCTTCAATTAGCTGTTTCACCAAATCTAACACCACAACTAACTACCTTTTTAAGGCACACGAAAATAACATTTTTTTTAGATTTTTTTAAAGAAAATGTCAAAAGGTATTTGTAGCACTCATTTTATGGAAATATATATATATTGCTGATGTTAAAATTTAAGACTTTATTGCACTAGTTGTTTTTTTGAGATATATTTGCGATATTGAATTATTTCAGTGATGGAATGAATTTATTTTTATTTGTTTTAACCCTCATTTTTTGAAATACCTTGTTAATATATTACTCTTGTTATTGATGGTATCTCATACCTCAAAAACCATTGTTACATTTGTTAGTTTCAAATGGAACCAGGAGTATATTGCAACAACTCATTGTGAGAACAAACAGAAGCCAGCACTAGAATGTGATGGTAAATGTTACTTAAAAAAACAAATTAAAAAACAACAAGAGTCAGAAGAGAGTCCTTTAGTTTCTAAAAAAGGACAATTTGTTGACTTCTTTATCAAGCAAGAAAGCAAAATACTTTCGTTCACTTCTTTTCAAGCACCAATAAAAGTCATCCAACTAGGAAAAGTACTCTTTTGGGAGGACCTAGAATTGCAGACTCGTTTATTGGTGTCAAGGCTTCTGCGACCACCCGCCTATTTTTAATTCTTAAACTTTGTACCTGTATTTAAGACAATTCTATCCTCAAAATTGAGTATAGAAAGCATTTCTATATGGTATGACCTGCCCCTTTAAAACAAAGGAGTATGTCTGTAAATGCTATGTATTTGTCTTGCGATACAACTTTAGAGAACTTATTTCTTTGAAATAAGCAATCCTTGAATTCTTATGCTATGTATAGAGTAATGATAGAGTGAGCAAGGGGCTTATTATTACAACAAAATTTAAAATTAAAAATAATGAAAAATTTACAATATATTTTATTCGGCTTAATCCTTCTTTTAGTTACTTTTTCAGCTTGTACAAAAGAAGTGGAGACAGAGTATGGTCAATTTAGCTTAGAATTTGATAACAAAGTAGGAACAGAAGCAGTTGTTTTAAGTGCAACAGGAAGTACAGATTATCCTTTTGCAACTGGAATGAGTCAAAACTTTAACATCCAAACCTTAGGTTATTATATTTCTAGAATTGAATTAAGTGGACCCAATGGAGCATCTTATAGTGATGAAGTAAGCACAGGAGCAACTTCTGAGGAAGTAAAGGGCTTTTACCAAGTCTTAGAATCAGATGCGAGTTCTAAAAAAATTGCCTTGGAAAATATA
Source organism: uncultured Aureispira sp. (assembly GCA_937942475.1). GTDB lineage: Bacteria > Bacteroidota > Bacteroidia > Chitinophagales > Saprospiraceae > Aureispira. Next base: position 11,149 of record CALDEP010000373.1, on the reverse strand, counting down.
CCTGTAGGAACTTATAATAAGATAACATTTACACTAGGAATTGAAGCAGATTATGTGCAAGATGGAGCAAATGGCGGCATTTTGGATCCTTCAAATGGTGGTTGGTTGTGGAACTGGGATTCTGGATATATCTTCTACAAGTTAGAAGGAACCTCTCCAGCTTCTACTAAACCAGACAATACCTTTAAATTCCATATTGGAGGTTGGAAAGAAATTACAGGAAATACAGCCATGACAAATAATGTAAAACGTATTAGTTTGGATTTTCCTACAGATGCTGAAATAACAACAAGTTCAGAGTTAGAAGCACACCTTGTTATGAATTTATTAGACGCTTTAGATGGACATCATGGGGTAGATTTTGCTACCACAAACATGGTGATGAGTCCAGCTGCTGGTGCTGATTTTGCCCATAATTTGGAAACGGCATTTATGGTACATGGAATACATTAGACCCAGATGCCATTCTATTTAAAACAACCTAAACAGTCTATTATTTCATTATTAATAGGCTGTTTAGGTTTTATGGTTTGTTTGACAGCTTGTCAAGACGACAGCTTACAGAAGGCAAAAAATCCCTATGAATTTGTTGCCCCTAGTAATTTTCCTGAGCCTACTTATACTTTTTATAATAATGAGCTAACAGAAGAAGGATTCAAATTAGGAAGGAAACTATTTTTTGATCCTATTTTGTCCATAGATGGAAGTATTTCTTGCAGTTCTTGCCACGATCAATCACTAGCGTTTGCAGACGATCCTTTGCATCCTGTTAGTATTGGAATAGATGGTTTGGTAGGAACACGTAATGCTCCTGGATTGGCTAATCTAGCCTTTATGAAGGAGTTTTTCTGGGATGGAGGTGTGACCCATTTAGATTTTGTTCCAATTAATGCCATTGAAAGCCCTGTTGAAATGGGGGAAGACATTGTTGCTGTTGTTGCAAAAATTAAGAATCATTCCGAATACCCAGCCTTGTTTAAAGCCGCTTTTAATACAACTGAAATTAACATGCCTTTGTTAATGGATGCCTTAGCTCAGTTTATGCTGCTGATGGTTTCCAATAATTCCAAATACGATGCTTATCTAAAAGGAACGGCAAGCTTGACCACTCAAGAACTAAAAGGTTTGAAATTGTTTGACCAAAAATGTGAAAGCTGCCATTCTGGAATTTTATTTACCAATCAAGGCTATTTTAACAATGGAATCGATAGCGTTTTTTCTGATTCAGGGCGAGCAGTTATTTCAGCAAATCCATTGGATATTGGCAAATTCAGAGTACCTAGCCTAAGAAATATAAGCCTCACAACACCTTATATGCACAATGCTAAATTTAGAAGTTTAGAAGCTGTACTAAATCATTATGATAATGCTGTGCTGCCCTCTAATACCTTGGCACCCTATTTAATACAAGCAAATGGAGCTTTAGGAATCCCATTATCAAGAGAAGAAAAAGAAGCCATTATTGCTTTCCTAGAAACTTTAACAGATTATGAATTATTAAATAATTCAATCTTTTTTAAGGATTAAGATGCGTTTTGACGTTGTTGTATATACGTGCTGTGTCATGTTACTGTTTACTATTTTTAGAATTTTAAAAAGCCCAATACAATGATCTTATTTACCCAAAATAGCATTTTTAAAAAATGCTTGTTTGTGAGCGTGCTACTCTTTTCTTTTCTATTGAAAGGTTTCGCTCAACATGTTGTTGAGACCGATTGGGTTCAAGTTGCCACAGGCAGTAAGGACGTGTATGCGACAGCTTCTTGTGTAGATGTTTTGGGGAACAGTTATGTTACAGGTGTTTTTAAGGGAACGGTTGATTTTGATCCTAGTGGTTCAAGCTTGAATTTGTCAGCAGTAGGGCAGACAGATGTGTTTGTTCAAAAGTTTAACCCTTCAGGAAATTTAATTTGGACCAAAGTTTTTGGAGGATCGCATATTGATGAGAGTTCGGCTATTGTTACAGATGCAGCTGGAGGGGTTTATATAACAGGGTATTATTATTATACCTCTGATTTTGATCCAGGACCAGATACCTTTAACCTGACTGCTAATGCTGGTTCAGATGCTTTTGCACTTAAATTAGATGCCAATGGTGATTTTGATTGGGCTATTTCTTTAGGGGGCGATGGTGCTGGTCAAGAAGGATTAGTAGATATAAAAATTGATGCACAAAAAAACATTTATCTAACAGGCGAATTTAGTGGTACCGCAGATTTTGATTTGAATGCTGGACAAGCTATTTATACAGCGGCTGGTTGTGGCGCTTGTTTGGATGTTTTTATTCTGAAAATGGACTCTAGCTTAAATCATATTTGGTCTAAAGTGTTGACAGGGACAGGATGGGAATATAGTGCTGGTTTGGAGATAGATGCCAATGGGAACATTTATATAGGAGGAATTTTTGCGAATACCGTTGATTTCGATCCAAGTTCTAATGTGCTTAATATTCCAGTAAATGGCGGCAGAGATTTTTTTATTGAGAAGTTAGATTCAATGGGCGACTTTGTTTGGGTGAAAACCCTTGGAGGACATTATAACGACTATTTATCGGATTTTTGTTTGGATGCACAAGGGAATATTTATATGATTGGTAGTGTTGAAGATAGCCTTGATATGGACCCTGGAACAGGTGTTGTGATGCAATATGGGGCGGCAGATTACCTACTCCAATTAGATGCGAACGGAAATTATATTAGATCTACTATTTTTGAGAATTCAACAGGCAGAATGCATTCCAGTGAATGTAGGATAGATGCAGATGGCTTTTTGTATTTGCTTGGTATCTTTTCCCAAAAGGTTGATTTTGATGCAGGGCCTAATTCTTATCCCTTAATATCTTGGGGATCTAATGATGCTTATATCTTAAAATTAGCTTCAGATGGTTCTTTTATTTGGGTGAGGTCCTTTGGAAGTTTTGGGCATGAAGCTGTAAAAGCCCTGAGTTTGGATCAATGGGGGAATCTTTATATCTCTGGAGGATATCATTATTCCGTTGATTTTGATTTAGGGACAGATACCTTATATCATACCGCCCAAGGAGTTTTAAAGGATATGTATCATCTAAAGTTGACGCAAGACTTTACCCCTGTTGTTAAAATAAACAAGGACGCTTTCGTTGTTCGTGTTTATCCTAACCCTGCTTCCAAGAATATTTTTGTTGAAAGTAAAGAAAGTGCGCTTCAAGTTGCCCTCTTCGATATGAATGGCAGCTTACTTTTAGAGCAGAATAGTCTTGATAATACAATAGAATTGGATGTTTCAAAACTACCTTCAGCTAGTTATTTGCTTAGGATTAGTAAGGGAGAACAAACAGTTACAAAAAAAATAATAAAACAACCATAAAGGCTACGTTCAATATAAAATCAGAACGGAACTAAAGTGTCACTTTATTGCGTATTTACTTGATAGCGCAATTTAATAAGGATTGTTTGCCAATAAAGCCTTCCAATTGATCTCCAATTTGGACAGGTCCAACGCCTTTGGGCGTTCCCGTAAAGATAACGTCGCCTCTCAAAAGCATAAAATACTTAGAGATATAGACAATCAAATCGTCAAAACTAGTGATCATATCACTGGTGATTCCTTGTTGCACCATTTCTCCATTTTTAGTAAGCGAAAAGTCAATGGCTCCAGCATTATTTTTAGCTTCTTCAAGAGGAATGAAACGACCAATAACAGCAGAATGGTTCCACGCTTTTGCAATTTCCCAAGGATGCCCTTTCTCCTTGCACTCGTTTTGTATGTCACGAGCCGTAAAGTCAATGCCTACCGATACTTCGTTGTAATAATCGGAGGCAAATTCAGGTGTGATATGTTTGCCATTCTTGCAAATTTTAAGCAATACTTCTACTTCATAATGCAAGTCTTTGGTAAAGCCTGGATAAAACAATGGATAGCCATCTAATAGTTGTGCTGTATCAGGTTTTAAAAATAAAAGCGGTGTTTGAGGAACGGGATTATTAAGCTCTGCGGCATGTGCAGCATAGTTGCGACCAACACAAATAATTTTCATAGTATACTAGCTGTTGTTAAAAGTGAATTAGGTTGTCTATTTTTTGTCTTACAATAAAATGAAAAAATGTGACTTATTCGAGTATAAGCTTAATAGAAAATAGATTTAAGGATAAAAAAATGAATTTTTTAGTTGTGATAAATAAAATAGATGTTATTTGTTTATTTTATTGATTTTTAGTTGTTTAAAGGTGTGTTGTGTGCGGTTTTTATTTGTTTTTAAATTAATTTGATTACATTTTGTATGAAAATAAGCAAAAAAATAACATAAAAATTTGGAACTATCAAAAAGCTGCTCTATATTTGACCTATCGTTAGGATGAAACGCATCTTAATTAACAAACTCATATAAATAAACACAAAGAATTAATATAGAGTTTGACCCTACATAATATTCATAGCTGAGATATTGTAATATAAATAGAATCCCCACAATGATAGCTAAGCACCATAAAGTTCATGAAGCTTGATTAGTTTTTACTCCAAGGGCGATTAGGGTTTTTCTTGAAAACCGAAAATCCTAATCGCTTAAAGAGTGGAAAACTAAACCCAAACCTATCTTTGAAAAAGAAACAATGCAAGTTGTCTTATCTGTCTGTCTTAAATTTGAAGAGATACCTTTGTAGCAATACAGAGGTTATCTCTTTTTTTTCGGCAGTTTTATGAAAGTCAAAAGATGCATAAAAATAACCATGCGACGATGTATAGGAGCATCATCCCCAATTAAAACCTAAATAGGGATTGATTCCTTTTATTAGTGTGGAAAATAGAATAGATGCAGTATAGAAGTTGGCGATTGTGATTTGCTTCATAGGACCATAACCAACTTTGAATAAAAATAGATTTGTACCAATCGTCCAACTTCTGTGTCATTTATTGCAAATAAAGTTTAATTATTAGAAAGGTTAGAAGAGAGATGCTCATTCCAGAGCATCTCTTTTTTTTGTTAATACTACCTAATCAAACTTTTATCTCCAGTATTTTGCAACTTAAGATTCTCCAATTAGCATTTATTAAAAATAAAGTTTACGTTTGTGTTATTAGTTTACGATTTATGGAACTTTTAACTTAAATCGTAAGTTATTATTATGAGAACTTAAACCGATTTATGAGCAGAGATTTAGAGAATAAGAAGTGTCAAGCAATTTTGAAAACAGGAAAAGACTTGTTTTGGAAACATGGTGTAAAGCGTGTGTCTATTCAAGAAGTTTGCAAAGAAGCCAAGACGAGTAAAATGACTTTTTATAAGTTTTTTGATAACAAGCTTGATCTTGTAAAGACGATCCTAGATTTATTATTTGAAAAAAGTATTCGAGAACACAAGGCTATTATGGCGGAGGATATTCCCTTTGTGCAGAAGGTAGAAAAAACCTTGTTGGCAAAGTATCGAAATAGCCAAGACATTAGTCAAGAATTCATTTCAGACCTTTATAGGAACAGTGATGCTGAATTGTTAGCATACGTTCAAATTAAGAGCGAAGTAATTACAAATATGGTCTTAGATGATTATGAACAAGCTCAAAAAGACGGGCACATACGTCCTGGTATTAAACGAGCATTTATACAGTATCAATTGCAGAAGATGCGAGAAATGGTTATGGATGAAAAACTGTTGGCTTTTTATAATAATCCGCAAGAATTGACGATGGAACTGACTAATTTCTTCTTTTATGGTTTGTTAACCCCTGAAAAGTAATAAAATACAAACAAAGGCTTTACAAGAATGCTTCATGTTGAATTTTTAATGATGAATGCCTTATAGCATAAAAAACATTAAAAATTTAGCATTCAACATTCATCATTTAAAAAGTACGATTTATGGATGTTTTAGGCCTTGATTCAAATTAATACACTAAATATAAATACAATGAAAAGGATCTTATCTATATGCTTTTTTCTATTTGGAATGCTTGTTTTTAGTTATGGACAAACTGCCAAAGAGATTGTGCAAAAAATGGACGATAATGCCTTTGGTGGACGATTAAAATCCAATGCAAGAATGACGATTGTACGTCCTGAGTGGTCTCGTACAATGGAATTTAAAAGTTGGGCAGATGGCTCGGATTATTCCTTGATTTTGGTCACGGCACCCGCTCGTGAAAAAGGCATCGCCTACCTCAAAAGAGAAAAAGAAATGTGGAATTTTCAGCCTTCTATTGATCGGACAATAAAAATGCCGCCTTCAATGATGACACAATCTTGGATGGGCTCTGATTTTAAGAATGATGATTTAGTGCGTCAATCTTCTGTTGTGAACGATTATCAACATAAATTATTAGGAAAAGAAACGATAGAAGGGCGTGAATGTTACAAAATCGAAATGATTCCAAACGAAGATGCACCCGTAGTTTGGGGAAAAGTGATTGTGTGGATTGATACCAAAGATCACTTGAACTTGAAAACAGCACATTATGATGAAGATGAAGAGTTGGTAGATACTAGTTATGGTCAAGAAATTAAGGAAATGGGCGGACGATTGTTGCCTACCAAAATGACGCTTGTTCCTGCTGATGAAGAAGGGCATAAGACGATTATGGAATACATAAGCCTAGAGTTTGATGCTAAATTTGAAGCCCGATTTTTTTCGACTCAGAATATGAAACGTGTACACTAGAATTAGTAGACAAGTTTATCTTATAAAATGATAAAAAATGATATTTAAAATTGCGTGGCGAAATATTTGGCGGAACAAACGGAGAACAGCAATAACGGCAGCATCTATCTTTTTTGCCGTCTTGTTTTCGGTCACTATGGGAGCGATTAATCGTGGAATGTTTGATAAGATGATCGACGACTCGGTTAATTTTTATACAGGCTATGCACAGGTCACTCAGAAAGGTTATTGGGAAGAACGATTTTTGGAAAAATCCTTTGAATTATCACCTGCATTGGAAGCCACTCTCAAGGCGAGTCCAGGGGTGAAAGATGTTGTCCCAAGATTAGAATCTTATGCTTTGGCGGCTTACAAAAAGATCACTAAAAGTGCTTTGGTAGTAGGGATTGATCCTGAAAAAGAAGCTGCGTTGACAGGGCTGAGCGAACGAATGGTTGCAGGTAATTATTTGAATAAAGGGGAGGCTGCCGTTCTGATAGGAGAAGGCTTATCCCAAAAATTGAAACTAGGTGTTGGAGATACTATTGTACTGATCAGCCAAGGGTATCGAGGCGTGAATGCCGCAGGAAAATATCTAGTAAAAGGAATTATCTCTTTTGGTGCGCCAGATATGAGTGCCAAGATGATTTATATGCCTCTTAAAACAGCACAATGGTTTTATGGAGCGACAGAATTAGTGACAACGGTTGTCTTAGATGTTCGAGATAAATATGCTACAGAACTAGCGGTCAATAATCTAAGAACGGTTTTAGATACCGCCAATACCTACGATGTATTGGGCTGGCAGGAGATGATGCCTGAGATTATGGAAATGAAATCTATGAAAGAAAGTAGTAATACCATCGTGGTTTTAATCCTTTATCTGATTATTTCTTTTGGGATTTTTGGCGTCATATTGATGATGACAAAAGAGCGACAACGAGAATTTGGCGTCTTGCTTTCTATTGGGATGAAAAGAAGCCAGTTGGGCATTATTACATGGGTAGAAACGATGTTTTTAGGTTTGATAGGCGCTATAATAGGAATTGCTGTTTCTTATGCTTTGATGTATTATATCTTTTTGAATCCCATTCCAATAACGGGAGATATGGCAAAAGCTTATGCCGATTTTGGGATAGAAGCAAAGATCTGTGTATCCATAGATTCTGACATCTTCTACAGTCAGGGCATCATTGTAATTCTCATTACTACTTTACTCGCCTTGTATCCTTGTCTTCAGATATGGAAGATGAAACCGATTGAAGCCATGCGTGCTTAAGAGCGTGTCTAATACCTGACAATCTAAAAAAAATAATATGATTTTTAAAATAGCATGGCGGAACATTTGGCGGAGTAAAATTAGAAGTTTTACTGTGATGGCTTCTGTTTTGGTAGGGGTGTGGGCTTTGATTTTTGTCCTGTCTTTTACGGCTGGATTTATCAATTCTTATATTAGTAGTGCCATTGAGAATGAAATATCACACATTCAGGTACACCATCCTAAGTTTATGGATGAAAAAGAAGTGCAGTATACCCTGAAGAATACCACCTCGATTGTAGATAATATTTCTAAGAATGCTATGGTAAAAGCGTTTTCAACTAGAATTATTAATAGTGGTATGCTGGCAACAGCAAGAGGTTCTAGAGGGATTCAAATTAGAGGCATCAATCCTCAAGAAGAAGCAAATTTGACTCGTTTGAATGAAAAATTGACTGAAGGAGTTTATTTGGATGCTACCAAAAGTAGAAATGCGCTTCTTGTTAGTCGTCGTTTGGCAGATAAAATGAAACTTAAACTAAAGTCAAAACCTGTTCTAAGCCTTCAAAAAGAAGATGGAACTAGTATTTCTGCGGCGTTTAAAGTCGTTGGAATTTATGAACTAGGAAATGCCCTATTTGAAGAAACCAATGTATTTGTTCGCCAATCTGATTTGAGTCGTTTGATGGAAGGCGAACATAATACGCACGAAGTGGCACTTTTGTTAAACAATATGGAGGATTTGGATACCGTAAAAAATGGGTTAGCAGCCACTTTTCCTGAAACCTTGGTTCAGAATTACAAGGAAATATCTCCGAATGTTAATTTGTACGAATCTCAAATGGGCGGCTCTACTTATGTCATCATTTTTATTGTCATGCTGGCACTTATTTTCGGTATTATTAATACCATGTTAATGGCTGTTTTGGAACGAACAAAAGAACTCGGTATGTTGATGGCAATTGGCATGAAGAGAGGGCAAGTTTTTTCAATGATTGTTGTCGAAACGGTTTTTTTGGCAATGATTTCTGCCCCAATTGGCTTGTTGTTAGGCTTTTTGACGGTAAGTTATTATAGTAGTAATGGATTTGATTTGAGTGCTTATGGAAAGGGAATGGAAAAGTTTGGATTTAGCGATCAGGTGTATTTAAGCTTGGATGTTTCTTCTTTTATAACGGTGACGGTTGCCGTGGCGATTACTGCTGTTTTGGCTTCCTTGTATCCTGCCTTTAAAGCAACAAGGCTCAAACCTGTGGATGCTATGAGCACGGTGTAAATTTATTCTTTTACAATTATTAAAAAATAATTAATACATATAAAATGGATAAAGTAATAAAAGTACAAGGTGTTACCAAAACATATAATCCAGATACGATTCCTGTCCATGCATTAAGAGGGGTGAATTTGGAAATTGAGCCAGGAGAATTTACAGCATTGGTCGGTCCTTCTGGTTCAGGAAAGACGACTTTGTTAAACGCCATTGGTGGTTTGGATACGCCAACAGGCGGTAGTATTACCATTAGAGGTCAAGATATTGCCAAACTATCAGATAGTGCTATGATTGAATTTCGGAAACAATATATTGGTTTCGTTTTTCAGGCTTATAATCTAATTCCTGTCTTAACGGCTAAGGAAAATGTAGAATTTGTGATGTTATTACAAGGCAAATCACAGGAAGAACGAGCGACAAGAGTGAAGGAGTTGCTGAAAGCAGTCGGTTTGGAAGATCAAATTGATCGACGCCCAGCGCAATTATCGGGCGGACAACAACAACGGGTTGCTGTGGCTCGTGCTTTGGCTTCCAAGCCAATGTTTATCTTGGCAGATGAGCCTACCGCTAATTTAGACTCAAAGTCAACGGCTAACTTGTTGGATATCATGGCAAAGTTGAACAAAGAAGAAAATATTACCTTCTTGTTTTCAACCCACGATCAACGAGTGATAGACCGAGCACGTCGCATTGTGACCTTGGAAGATGGGCAGATTATTTCAGATGAAACGATTGCTTCCTAATGGTTACCTTTAGATACTGGATGTTCTTTGTAGGTCTTATGATAATGCCTATCCTAAGCTTTAGTCAAGATAGTACCAAGACCAAATCGCCTACAAAAAAAGAGCGTCCAAGCAAGAAAAAGAAAGACCCAAATGCGCCTAAAAAATGGGCGCTAAATGGGTATCTAAAATACTTGACTTCTGTCTATTTTTTGCATCAGCCGAATAAGGCGATGTTGCAAGATAATTTGATACACAATCGACTGAATTTCAAATATTACATCAATGATGCTTTTACATTCAAAGCTGATTTAAGAACCCGTGTTTTTTTTGGAGAATACACCAAATTACAACCCAATTACGGCAAGACAATTCTAAGAAGCGATAGCCTAAAAAATGGGTATTATGATTATTTATCTTGGACCTTGTTAGACGAGCGAGGGGCAGTGATTCATAGTACCTTGGATCGACTTTACTTGCAATATTCCAAAGGAAATTGGGATATTCGGCTAGGTCGTCAGCGCATCAACTGGGGGATCAATACGATTTGGAACCCCAATGATATTTTTAATACCTATTCCTTTACGGATTTTGATTATGAGGAACGTCCTGGAAGCGATGCTTTGAGAATTCAATATTTTACAGGAGTGGCTTCTAGTGTTGAGTTTGCAGTAAAAGCCTTTACTCGTTGGGAAAATGCAACGGCTGCTTTTTTGTGGAAAACGAATAAGTGGAATTATGATTTTCAAGTCTTGGTGGGTATTGTCGCACAGGATTTAGTCCTTGGAGGAGGTTGGGCTGGAAATATAAAAGGAGCAGGTTTCAAAGGCGAGTTGTCTTATTTTTATAACATTGCCGATACAAGCAGCCATCGCCATAGTTTTACAGGAACTTTGAGTTTTGACTATTTATTTAGTAAGAGCAAGACCTATTTTATTGCAGGGTTTATGTACAATAGTAATGGGACTACCAATGCTGGTGCTAACGAGTTGTTTGGTTATCGTCCTTCTGCAAAGAATCTTTATCCATATCGCTATTCAATTTTTGCTACTTTTTCTCAACCTATTAAAGAGATTTTTTCACTTGGATTAACAGCTATTTATAGCCCTGGAGAAAGCCATTCTTTGTTTTTGACGCCCAATTTTGGGTATATACTTAATGACAAATGGGATATTTCCCTTGTTGGACAAATTTCCTTAAATAAATCGGGGGTGTATTATGTGAGTCCTGTACAAGTTGTCTTTCTGAGAATTAAGTTTAGTTTTTGATAATAATAAGAATCAAGGGCTGAA
>CALDEP010000372.1 GCA_937942475.1 uncultured Aureispira sp. | reverse complement strand
TCGAGCAAAGGTCGAAATTCAACAATTGCACACCGTTTATAATATCTTACATGTCAATCAGGTCTATTGTTTGTTTTTGGCGAAGCTGACCGACCCACTTTTTGAAGCAGGGGATGAAACGGCTGATGTTCGTTTGTTTGGTTTGGATGAAATTCCTTGGGATGATTTGGCGTTTCACTCGAATGTATTTTCGATTGAGCAATATATTCAAGATCCTACTTTTAAAGGCGTGCATTATGGCGATAATCGAGCTTATATGAATGATAGCCTTTAGACACGCTCTTAATGCGAATCAAGGGCTAAAAGATCAATAAATCGTACATTTAAAACAGGCTTATCTTATTTTACAAGCCTACTTTTTAAATGTTGAATGCTGAATTTTTAATGTTTTTTATGCTAGAGAGCATTCATCATTAAAAATTCAACATTAAACATTCTTGTGAAGCCTTTTTTATTTATCAGACCTAATTTTAGCGCTTGATTCGCATTGTTTGCCTGTTTTTTATTTTTGAACAAACTGTTGGTAATAATCTAATGCTTCTAAAATAAGCGTATCTGAAGCATGCACATTGATTTTAAAGGCACCAATTTCTTCTAATAAAGTAAAGCAAATTTGTTGGTGCTCATTCTTTTTGTCCTGCTGTATCAAACGAAGGATATGCCCTTGGTTTAAGGTTTTGAGGTCATATTTAGGATATAATCCTACTAAATAAGTAGCAACCAAATCTAATTGTTTTGTTGGAAAATCAAGCAATTTATGACTCAAATAACATTCTGTTATCATTCCAATAACAACCGCTTCTCCATGTAATAAAGGCTGATCGGTTTCCCAACTCAAACTTTCAATGGCGTGCCCGATGGTGTGCCCAAAGTTAAGACTTTTTCGAATGTTTTGTTCAAAAGGATCTTGCTCTACAATAGATTTTTTGACCAAGAGGGAATCTATAACCGTAGATTTCCAATGCGAAGTTTCGGGCGCCCTTGTATTGACCAGTTGTGTAAACGCAGTACTATTTTGAATTAGAGCATGTTTGATAATTTCTGCATAGCCACTATACAACTCTGCTTTTGGTAAGGTTTGAAAAAAATCAGGATACAAATAAACCGCTTTAGGATTCTTAAATAAACCAATACTATTTTTAACGAGCCCGAAATCTATACCCAATTTACCTCCAATAGAAGCGTCTACTTGTGCTAATAAGGTCGTCGGAATTTGTATGAAATCAATCCCACGTTTGAAGGTACTGGCACAAAATCCCCCCATATCTCCAATCACTCCACCGCCTAAATTCAGCAAGACCGATTTTCTATCCGCCTGTTGTTCCATCAAAGCATTCCAAATTGTTTGACAAGTGTTTATATTTTTATGTGCTTCTCCTGCTTTTATACTAATAATATGCAATGCTATTCCTTCCAAAGCTTCCTTTAAAATAGACAAACAATGCGCTTGTGTATTGTTATCAACCAAAACGAAAACCTTGGAATAGGAGGTCTTAATTAATTGTGCTTTGAGTGCTGCAAAACCCTTGTCTTGAAATTGAATGGAATAATCTTGTAGTTTAATCATTATACCTTAACTAATTTTTCTTGCTTAAAATCAAATGCTTGCCCATCTGCAATCTGCAAACCACCTTCAACAGCTTGCTTAATGCGCTCCTTTAGTTGTGGTAAACTATTGTACAATTGCTGGTAGGACTCGGCAATAAAGTATTGTGTTTGAAACTTGTCTTTGATATAAGGCGTACCCAATATTTTGTCCAGATCAAAGGCAAAGTGTTCTGGACTGGTTCCTAGAGAATAGATAGATTCTCCTGGCGAAGATAAAATACCTGCACCATATATTTTGATGGCTTCATCTTCCATAATTAAACCAAATTCAATGGTATACCAGTATATTCTAGCCATTAGTTCCACGGCTGTTGGCGATTCTATAAACTCTAAGGCAATTTGGCTCAAACCATTCAAGAAACCTGCAAAATAAGGCTCACTCAACAAAGGAACATGCCCAAAAACATCGTGAAACATATCAGGTTCCTCAATGTATTTTAATTGCGCTAAACTTCTCATCCAAGTTGTTGCAGGAAATTGTTTTTGTCCCAAAAGTTCAAAGAAGGGCTTATTATCAATAATACCTGGAACAGCATACACTTGCCAACCTGTTAGCGTTTTTAAGGCTTCATTGATAACTGTGAAACGTGGGATTTTATCCTCTTTGAATTGAACCGTTTTAATGCCTTGAAGATAAGTTTTGGTCGCTCTAGAAGTTAAAATGTCGATTTGCTCCTTGTACATCAACTCCCATACTTGATGGTGTTCGTCAGTGTATAGATCATACGCTTGTCTCATGCTGTTTGTATTATAATAATTATTAAAAGTAAGTACCTGATCTAAATAAATGATAACCTATTGACGGCTAAATTTTGCAACTAACTTCATTAAAAAGCCTCGTAATAGCCCGCTATTACTTCGTTTTTTGCATCGCTAGTCACTAAAATTTATTGCAATTTTACTTATCATTTATTATAATACTTCGTGGGATTTTTAGTTTTTTTACCAAAAAACATAAAAAACATTTTATATAAGTTTGATTATCAGTAATTTAATACTTTTAGAGTTTTAAAATTATCCTGCTGATAATCAAACTGATATAATTTCTCCACGAAGTAATGTTATTATAGACAGTCACTTAAATTGCTGGTGTTCACTAAAACAAAAAAATCCTAGCCCAAAAGAGGACTAGGATTTTAAATTATAGATCGTTATTGTAGAAT
>CALDEP010000371.1 GCA_937942475.1 uncultured Aureispira sp. | reverse complement strand
TGCTATTGAGGTAGATACCCTTGATTATAGTACCAACGTTCCTGGCATTTATGCTATTGGAGATGTTAATACTTATCCAGGTAAATTAAAATTGATTCTTTGTGGTTTTCATGAGGGAACCATCATGGTTCAATCTGCCTTCAAACACATTTATCCAGATAAAAAAGTACAATTCAAATATACTACTGTGAATGGGGTGAATGGATTTGAATAAATAGATTTTTTTTAATCTTAAATGCTGAATTTTTAATGTTGAATGTTTCATCGTATAGCAACATTCAACATTGAAAATTCAGCATTATTATTATATAACACTAAGCTACTATGAACTATTTTGAGTTTTATGACCTTCCTGTTTCCTTTAATTTAGATCTAGATGTTTTGCGTCGTCAGTTTTTGAAATTGAGCAAAAAATATCATCCTGATTTCTATACTTTAGAATCAGAAGAAAAACAAGAAGAAATATTGGAGCTATCTACGCTTAATAATGAAGCCTATAAATTATTAAAAGATCAAGAAAAACGCATTAAATACGTTCTAGAACTAAAAGGCTTGTTGGGCAAAGACATCAAACCGCAATTGCCACAATCTTTTTTGATCGACATGATGGACATCAACGAACGGGTTATGGATCTGCAATTTGATTATGACGAAAGCACCCACCAATCCATACAAGCAGAAGTAGATGCCAAAGAAAAAGAACTCTTCGAAGGCATTCAAAGCATTTTTGACGCTTATGACGATGCTGCCGCTACTCCAGAACAATTAGAAAAAGTGAAGGATTATTACTTACAAAATCGCTACCTGAAACGTCTAAAAGAGAACATGGATAAATTGATATAATATTCTTCTAAAAACGACTGGTTTATTCGACGAAGTATTCTATATTTATAGGAATGTTTTTTCACACTAGAACAACAGCCTTATTATGAACCGTCTTAATTTTTCAAAGTTTCTATTAATCTTCACGCTTTTGGCGACGACTTCCCTACTATTTTTTAGTTGTGGTAACGACCTTGAGTTAACGAATTACCAAGAAAAATTAATTGGCGAATGGGAGTTAAAGAATGTTGGAGAGTTACAAATGTTATATCAAGACAGGCCTTTTTTGCTAAAAAATGCGACCATGCTGTTCAACTCTAATGGTACTTTGCAAACCAAAATGCAAAGTAGCAGCAATTCAAAAACGATGATTGTAGAAGAAGCCACTTGGTCGGTTACTCAATCATCTATTCGCAAAACAGTCAATAAAGTAGGCGAAACACTGACCATCGACTCTGATACAGGACCTTTTAATGATAGGATCTCTATAGAATTCACCAACGAACGCACATTTTTCTTGATACTCAATGATCTAACCTATCAATTTGTAAAAATATAACAAGAACAATTCAACCATTTAAAAGGCTTATGCAACCATTTACTCGTTGTCTAAGCCTTTTTTATGTAAGTACAGAAATAAACTGTAATTTTACCCTAATTAATAAGGCTTACTCTTTGACAAATCGTGTAATAATATTCTAAGGACTATCTTTATTAAACTATATGAGTCGTATGTTTTAAGTAGAAAGTCGTAAGTTTAATCTTGATAACAAACGACTTACGACTTTCTACTTAAAACTTATATCCTGATTCAAAACTGGATAACGGATCCTATATTTTAAAACTCCACACGATTTTTCAAAAAACCATAAGGCTTTACTTCTTGGCTTTTCACAAGATAGTCCAAGGTTAAATCAAAACATTAAGAACACAAGCAATGCGTATAGGTATTTTTTTTGGCGGAACATCCAGAGAACGAGAAATCTCTTTTGCAGGCGGAAGAACAGTTTATGATAATTTAGACAAGAGTTTGTTTACTCCCGTTCCCATTTTTGTAGACAGTTTGGGCAATTTTATATTGCTCAACTGGCAATTTTTGTACAAAGGAACCATTAGAGACTTTTATCCTCCTGCGGCTTATATTCCTGAAACAGAGCATTCTTTTCAGATTTATATTGAAAGCTTACAGGGCTTAGATGAAACGCAAATTCAAGCATTAATCGAAGAAGTAGGCAGCCCAGTTGCCATCGACCAATTGCCAGATCTGATTGACTTTGCCTTCTTAGCCTTACATGGCAATTTAGGCGAAGATGGTCAAATTCAAGGTTTATTAGAGTGCTTGCGCCTTCCTTATTCTGGTTCTGGAATCCGTGCCAGTAGTATTGGAATGGATAAATCTTATCAGAAAAAACTAATGGATGCTGGTGGTTTTAACATGCCACAAATGGAAATTATCAAGCGCCCTACTTGGCTAAAAGGATATTCCCAAAATTGGAAAGAACAGGTCATCCAACAAATTGGATTGCCTATGGTGGTTCGTCCAGCCAATCAAGGTTCTTCTATTGGAGTGCGTATTATTAATGCCATTGAAGATATTGAACCAGCGATCAATGCTGCTTTTTTTATAGAAACACTCCATGCAACAGCTTGGCAAGCCCAATCTACGGCATCAAAAGTTGATTTCTTAAAAGTCTTAACGGATATTCGGACAGGGGTTGGCTTTCCATTACAAGTAGTAGAAACGAAGGATTTAATTTATCATCCAGAGGCTTTGTTGGCTTTCTTGGATCGTTATTTTGAGCAGAATGAGACCGTTCATTTGCAAGGTGATAATGCAGAACATACGGTTGTTTTAGAAGCGTTTATTTACGGCAGAGAGTTTTCTTGTGTTGTCATTCGAGGAGAAGAAAACGAAGCGATTGCTTTGCCTCCAACCGAAATTCTAAAAGGATCAGAAATTTTTGATTACCGTTCTAAATATCTAGCTGGTTTATCTAGAAAATTAACGCCTATTGATCTACCCGAAATGGAGATTGAAGCGATTCGCAAGGAATGCGAACAGTTATTCGACTATTTAGAATTTAATACCTACGCTCGTATTGATGGTTTTATTCAAGAGGATGGACGTATTTTCTTGAACGATCCCAATACGACTTCAGGGATGTTGCCTTCTTCTTTTTTCTTTCATCAAGCCGCAGAAATTGGTCTAAATCCATCTCAATTTTTAAGCTATATTATTCGTACCTCTTTAGTGGAGCGCATACAAACTAGCACGCAATTAGGTTGGTACGAACATTTATTAGAAGAATTAGATGCAAAGCTCAAAGCACAACAACAGACTTCGTCTAAGCGAGAAAAAATAGGCATCTTTTTGGGCGGTTATTCTTCAGAACGCCATATTTCGGTTGAAAGTGGTCGGAATATTTATGAAAAACTAGCCAGTTCAGATCGTTATGAACCGATTCCTATTTTTGTAACAGGCAATCGTCAAGCGCATCAATTGCATCACATTCCAATTAATTTGTTGTTGAAGGATAATGCCGACGACATTCGAGATAAAATCCATCATTATAAAGTACATCCTATCATTCTCAAAATACAAAAAGAATGTGCTGCTATTATGAAACGATATACTCAAGAGCCGCCTATTTTTGCGCCACGTAGTTTGGAATATGCGCAACTTAAAGCGGAAGTAGATGGTGTTTTTATTGCCTTGCATGGTCGCCCTGGAGAAGATGGAGAAGTACAACAATATTTGCAAAAACACAACATTCCATTTAATGGTTCTTTGGCAAGTTCCGCTCAAATTACCATCAACAAATACGATACCCTACAGTTATTAAAAGAAAACGGCTTGCCTGTAACCGATCAATTGCTGATTCATAAAAAAGAATTCTTAGCGAATCCTTTGGACTTATTGAACAACATCAAAAAGGTGCTGTCCTATCCCTTGATTGGCAAGCCTGTTGATGATGGTTGTAGTTCTGCCGTAAAACTACTCAAATCAGATACAGACTTAGAGGCTTTCCTAAAAGCCTTGTTCCGTGAACAAGAAGAGGTGGCGTCACAACAAGCTACTGTTTTAGGTTTGAAACCAAAAGAGGAATTTCCACAGAAAGAAGTTGCTTTATTAGAAGCCTTAATTGACAAAAAAGAAGCGGTACATTTCCTAGAAATCACTGGTGGTCTGTTAACAAAATACGACGATGAAGGTAAGTTGGTCTACGAAATTTTTGAACCATCAGAAGCCTTAGCGATAGGAGAAATCTTATCTTTAGAAGAAAAATTCTTGGCAGGAGAAGGACAGAATATTACGCCTGCTCGATTTGTGCCTGCTCATTTATCCTTTGCACACGAGCACATTTCTAAGCAAGTTCGTGCAACACTAAAAAAAGCCGCTCAAATATTAAATGTAACTGGTTATGCTCGCATAGATGCCTTTGTACGCATTTTTGAAGATGGAACGGCCGAAACAATTATCATTGAAATTAATTCATTGCCAGGGATGACTCCAGCAACCTGTATTTTCCATCAATGTGCGATTAATGGTTACAAACCATACGACTTTATTAATCAAATTCTAAGCTTCGGCATTCAACGTACGAAACAAATAACGGGTCTGTAACCCCTTGTTTAACGATTAGAAATAAAATACTTTAAGTAGCAGAAAAGAAAAGATAAATTATGAGTAAGATGAATACCTTTTTTAGTGATTTATGGTATCTCCGTAAAACATTATTGACCAACGTACTTGGTGTTATTGTATTAACCTTTGTGTTAATTTTTCTATTAATGTGGGCACTTAGCTTTTACACCTTACATGGTGAATCTGTCGAGGTTCCAGACTTGGTTAATATGAAGCTACATGAAGCTGAAAAATTATTAGCCACTAGAAAATTAGATTTTGTCGTCACTGATTCCATTTGTAAAGGAGCTGGTATTGGCGGTTTGATTAAAGAGCAAAATCCACGTCCTTCTTTTCGTGTAAAAGAGAGTAGAAAAATTTATTTGACCATCACTAGACATTCTGATTGTACGGTGAATCTATATTACAATCAGTTGATTGGTCGTCCTAGAGAATACGTTGTGCGTCAATTGCAACGCAGTAATTTAAAGGTAGGAAAACTAACCTATCGTCCTGGTGGAAAAGCAGAAAACACGGTCATTGAAGCCTATATTAATGGGACGCCTTTGTTTATCGAAGCCGATCCTAATGCAGGAGAAAAACCACCAACTGAGCCTAAAAAAATCCCTCAAAATTCGGTCATCGACTTAGTTTTATTGGAAGGCGTAGATGCCTTGCCTCAGTATATTCCAAATCTAATTTGTGATACTTATGGCGTTGCTGAATTCACCATCAAAGGCAGCCAATTTAATTTGGGTACGGTACACACCCTAGGTGTCGTAAATGATACTTTGGCGGCTTGGGTTTGGAAACAAAGTCCTTCTTCTGGTAAGAATGCTACGATGGGTTCTGGAATTGATGTTTGGCTGATGAGTGAATTTCCTGATGGATGCAAAGAAGAAGATCCTTTACCGATTGATGATGCTCCTGATAATAATGATAATGGCGAAGCTGAAGCCGATGATGAAGATTAATCATTTAGGCATCTAATAATAAACCCCCTCTATAAGTCTGCTTCACAACATACATAGACTATTGATTCCTACATCAATATAGTCGCTATTGGTGAAGTAGACTTCTTTTTTTCTGTCCCTTAACTATTTTATCCCCGTACTATGAACTATTTATTTATCCTTTTTGCCGTCCTTTTTTGTTCTGTTTCGTCTTTACAAGCACAAGATAATGAAGACTATCTATCCTTCGATTATGGAGAGTTAGATAGCATGATGATGATTCAATATAAGAGTGGAAATTTTGCGAAAGCAGTTCCTTATTTGAAATACGGCATCCAAAAAGCGAAGGCTGAATTTGGCTCAACAGATTCTACCTACAGCCTATTTCTTGGTAATTTAGCCTTTATTTATATTCAAATGGGTCAGTATCCTGATGCCGAAGCCATCTATCTGGAGCAACTTACTATTAAGAAGGAATTATATGGCGAAGAACATTCTATCTATTCCAGTGCCTTAAACAGTTTGGCTATTCTATATTTCAGAATGGGGAAATACGATCTTGCAGAGGCTTATTATAAACAAACCATTGAGTTAAGTAAAAAACACCTTGGCTTTGACAATACAACACATGCTAATTCGCTCAATAATTTAGCCTCTTTGTATTTACAAATTGGTAAACTTGAACTCGCTGAGCCGCTCTACAAACAATCAATGGGCATCATGAAGCGAACTGCTGGTACAGAACACAAGGACTATGCTTTTGCCCTTAATAATCTTGCGTATTTGTATTATCAAATGGCTCAATACGAAGCTGCGGAACCGCTTTGGGTACAAGCAACAGCCATTCGAAAAAATACAGTTGGAGAGCAACATCCTGATTATGCTAGTTCTTTAAATAACTTAGCGCATGTGTATCAAAGAATTGGAAAACTTGAAGAAGCAGAACCCTTGATGTTACAAGCCAAAGAAATCATCAAAAACGCTTATTCTGAAACACATCCCAAATATGCCACTTATCTGAATAATTTAGCCGCTTTATATGAAAGTATGGAGCGTTATAAAGAAGCAGAACCACTTTATCAACAATCGGTTGATATTTGCAAAAAGAAGTTAGGAGAAAAACATCCTGATTATGCTAGTTCTTTGCATAATTTAGCCCATTTATATTATACCATGGAAAGATATGATGCTGCCGAAAAACTTTATTTGAAATCTCAGAATATATGGAAAAACTCGGTAGGAGAAATGCATCATGACTATGCTACATCTCTTAATAATTTGGGTGGATTATACAGTAAAAAAGAAGATTACAAAGCTGCAATGACCTTGTGCCAACAATCATTAGACATTAATAAGCGCTCTTTGGGGACCAAACATCCTTCTTATGTTACTGCCTTAAATCAGTTAGCTGCTTTGCATCTAAAAATGGATAATTTAGATACTGCCTTTATTTGTTCTGTGATTAGTCTTGCTGCAAATAGTAGTAATTTTGAGGAAAAATTTCCTAATATTCTATTGCAAAACACGCTTGATATAGAAAGACAATATACCCCAGCAAATTGCTGTAGACCATTTGAAACCAATCAATTTTTAGACCTTTCCGAATTAAACTACAACAACTCCCTAGTCTTTAATAGCTCTTTATTAAACTTATTGCGTATCTCTAAAGCGCAAGGAAAACAGTCTCTTGACAAAGAAAAACTAAAATCTCATTATAACATTTGCAAAGCAGCCATGCGAGTTAATGAAAGTATTCGAAATGGTTTTTCTGGAAAAACAAATAAATTAAGGGTTCTTAAAAACAATAGCATTTTTGTTCAATATGGTATTGATGCTGCCTTGCTACTAGACGAGGCGGTTTATTATGATGAAGCCTTTGGTTTTGCCGAACAAAATAAATCCGTTCTATTGGCGGATGCCGTAAAAGGCAATCGAGCTAGAATATTAGGTGACTTGCCTGATTCCTTGGCATTAAAAGAAATTAAACTTCAGAAAAAAAGGGATCAATTAAAAAAACGAAAAGCAGAAAGTTCTCCTAACGAAAGAACAACGGCATTTAGTGCAGAGGAAAATGAATTGAATCTAGAAATTGAGGTCTTCTTAAATTCACTAAAAGATAAATACCCCAAATATCATAACCTCAAATATGAAAACATTACCGTCAATGCAAAGGAGGTTCAAGCTTCTTTGCAAGCGAAAACCTTGCTTTTGGAGTATTTTGTAACTGATTCTATCACTTATTTATTTGCCATAAGCAAAACAAGTATTGAGTTGTTTCCAATTCAGGTAAGCAAAAAAAAGCTCAAAAAACGAATTGAATCCTTGCGACTTGCATTGAGCAATTATGATCTTATTATCAATAAATCTGACTTAGCTCAAAGCTTATATACCACATCTGCTTATTGGTTTTACAAAGAAATGCTCTCTGTTGCACTGCAAAACAAAACGATAGATAACTTAATTATCATCACAGATGGAGAATTAGGGCACCTTCCCTTTGAAACTTTTTTGTTAAAGGAAGTACCTCAAGGGAATGTTGATTATACGGCACTGCATTATTTAATCAATGATTACAATATTAGTTATAATTATTCTGCGACGCTTTGGAAAGAAAATCTAGAAACTCAAGCCTTGCGAAAACAAGCAAAAACGTCTAATAATAACCATCAAATTTTTGCCTGTGGAGCGGCTTATCCGACTGTAGATTCTTCTTTATTGGATTTGCGTTTGCCGAACGTCTTTAACTTGCGTAACTCCTTAGAATCATTGCCAGAAACTAAAAAAGAAATAGCTGCTTTATCGAAAGTATTCGACGGTCTTTTCTTAGCCAATGACTCTACTGACGAGGCATTTTTCAAAGAACATGCACACGAATATAGCGTGATACATTTGGCAATGCATGGTCTCTTGCATCCTAGAGTGCCGATGTTGTCTTCTTTAGCCTTTACGGAGAACAAAGATAGTTTGGAAGATAATTTTTTGCAGGCTCATGAAATTGCCCATTTGAAGTTGAATGCAGATTTAGTGGTTTTGTCTGCTTGTGAAACTGGTTATGGAAAATTTGAGCAAGGAGAAGGCGTTATTTCCTTGGCACGCTCCTTCATGTATGCAGGAACGCCTTCCTTGGTCGTCTCGCTTTGGCAAGTAAACGACCAATCTACGTCCATTATCATGAGCTATTTTTACCAATATATTTCCGATGGGCTGCCCAAAGATGTTGCCTTGCGCAAAGCCAAATTAGATTACCTCAAAACAGCCAAAGGCATCGATGCACATCCTGCTTTTTGGTCTGCCTTTATTCAATTGGGAGATACTACTTCTGTTAAAATTTCTAGGAAAGGGAGTTATTCAACTTGGGGTATAGGACTTGGCATTGCGGCCTGCCTCGCTCTTTTAGCGCTTGTTATCAAAGGTCGAAAGAAAGAAACCGTATAGCTTTTTATAGGTGGCAAGGTCTCAGGTACGTTGGAAGTTTTTGAGACCTTGCTTGAATCTTAGTTATTTTCTTATCTACAAGAATTTATGCTTATTTTGTAATTCTATTGATAATCAAAAGCTAATACCATGCAAAAGTGGATCCTCCTATACTGCTTACTATTCTCTATTGGGATGCAAGCTCAAAACATACACCTCCCCTATTCCTCTACCCAAGAAAATTTGCCAGAATGGGCACGACTAATGTATGCGCCCAATGCAGATTTGAATGCCGTCCAAATAGCTTTTGAACGTTATTACCAAACACATACCTTCCAAAAAAACGAACACACCCAATACTACAAACGCTGGCAACGACACTTTGCACGCTATCCACATTGGCAAGGCATGAGCGAAAATGAGCAACGTCATTATCAAGAAAAACAAGCCGCCTACCGCCAAAAATCCATACAATTACAACAGCAACGCAGCCCGTCTTCTAGTTGGCAAGGCATGGGTCCTTTTGACTTTGACAAAACAGCCGCCAGTACCTCTTACGCCTGTGGAGCAGCCCATGTTTACACCCTAGAAAAAGCGAAAAGCAACTCCGATATTCTTTATGCAGGAACTGCTACAGCAGGGCTTTGGAAAAGCATAGACAATGGAAAAAATTGGAGCCTAGCAACACCCAATTTATTGATTAATAGTGTTCGAGCTTTAGAAATTAGTTTTAATGATCCACAAACGGTTTATTTCACCTCAGACTTGGATGGAAAGGTGTACAAAACAAGCAATGGCGGGACTTCGTGGAGTATAACAGGCGATGCCACCTTCAACAGTCTGCCCCATTCTTGTACCGATATTATCATGCATCCTGTCTTTAGTAATGTCTTATTATTAGCTTCTAACCAAGGTTTGTATCGCACCAATAACAACGGTGTCACTTGGTCTTTGATTCAAGCAGGGGTTTTTCAAGAAATTGAATTCCACCCACATTTGCCCAACATCGTTTATGCGGTCAAGCAGATCAGCAACCGAACTGAGTTTTATAAGTCTATTGATAATGGGCTCACCTTTGTTCATAAACCCAATGGCTGGCCCGTTCCTGCTTTTTTAGGCGACCAACGTCGGACAGAAATTGCTGTTTCACCCAATGATTCTAATAAAATTTATGCTGTTTTAACAGGACAAGTCGGCTTTGCTAGTGGCTTGCATTCCATGTTGGTTAGCAACGACGCAGGAGAAAACTGGTCGAGTGTCTGCTGTGGCGCTGCCTTATTAAACTTTCCAAGTGCAACCAATCCCAATTTGATGCATTGGTCAGACGATGGACAAGGAAGTGGAGGGCAATATTATTACGATTTGGCTTTGGCGGCTTCTCCCAATGATGCCGATTCCGTCTTAGTTGCTGGTGTTAATTTATGGTTTTCTAACGATGGTGCCAACAGCTTCTCCTGCCCTGCTCAATGGGATCATTCCTACAAAGATAATTATGTGCATGCCGACATACACGACATTCGTTTTTATGATAATGAGATTTGGATTGCCTGCGATGGTGGTATTTTTTATTCGATTGATAATGGCGTAAATTTCCAACGTCGAATGAAAGGCATTCAAGGCACTGACTTTTGGGGCTTTGGAGCAGGTTTTGAAGATGGCGAGGTCATGCTAGGGGGCACTTATCACAATGGCACCCTTTTGAAAGACAACAATGTCTACATCAACGATTGGCTTTCGACTGATGGTGGAGACAATTATCGGGGCTTTGTGCATCCCATTCACAGTCGCTTGACCTTCTCTGATTATGGAAAAAAAGCCTTGTCTGGCAATCGCTTAATTCCCAATATTGTTACGCCAATGGCACACCTTCCACATGCAGGAATTACGGTAGGTTTTTCGGGTAGTATTAACTTTCACCCACAGATTTATAATACCATTTATAGTACTGAATATTATAATCTATGGAAATCGGAAAACAATGGCTTGAGCTGGGAAAAAATATACGACTTTGGGAATGGTTTGATTACTTCTTTTGAAATTTCTTGGAGCAATCCCAATGTCATGTATCTGAATTACCACCCTGATAATCCAAACTCAGATCGCATTATTTACAAGAGCATAGATGGCGGTTCTACTTGGACGAACATTACGCCTAGTACGACCTTAATTCCAAATGATCGTTGGGTTACCTACGATTTGACAATTAGTGCGACCGATGCAAATACGCTTTGGGCAACAAGGGTTTCCAAGTACGAGGGAACGCCCATTTTGGATGGCGAGCAAGTCTATCAAACCACCGATGGCGGAACGACTTGGCAAAACATCACAACACCAGACTTGGACGGAGTTTACAGCACCAATATAGAGCATCAAAAAGGAAGCAATGGCGGCTTGTATTTAGGTAGTCGCAATGCGGTTTATTATAAAAATAATACCATGTCCAATTGGGCTTTGTTCAATCAAAATTTGCCTTTGAGAACGCATTCCGTTCAGTTGATTCCTTATTATAAAGAAGGAAAATTACGCAATGGCACCAATCGCTCGGTTTATGAAGTGGATTTCTATGAAAACACACCTCCAGTAGCACAAATTAGTGTCAATAACAACAACAGTGCTTGTGCTAGAGATACCTTTTATTTTGTGAGTCATTCTGTTGCTCGTAGCAATGCTACCTATACTTGGCAATTTGAAAATGGAAGTCCTAGTAGTTCTACCAACCCAAAGCAAAAGGTGGTCTTTGCAGGCTCAGGAAGCTATAATGTGACCTTGACGGTTAGTGATTCTCTGGGAAGTAATACGCAAGTTTTATCAGATTTTATTACGATTGCCAACGATTGCGAAAAAGATACGATTCCAGGTTTTGCGATACATCTCACGACTCCAAACGATTATATTCAAACCGAAGCCCTTCAAGTGAATGGCAACCAAATCACCTTATCGGCTTGGATAAAAGCCGACAGTATTCAAAGTCAATATACAGGGATTATTACCCATAGTAACGATAGTTTTCCTGCGGGTTTGTTGTTTGGTAATAACAATGAATTAATTTTCCAATGGGCTGGCGCACAATGGAATTGGAACAGTGGTTTATTTGTTCCAATTGGGGAGTGGGCGCATGTTGCTTTGGTGATAACACCTGACTCTGCTCGGGTTTATTTGAATGGCGTTCCAAGTACGTATTCTGCCAATATGGGAACGCTAAACTGGAAAGGAGGACTTACCATTGGTCGCTATGCCGATTGGTTTAGCCGCACCTTCAAAGGCTGGATGGACGAAGTCTGTATTTGGGATATTGCTTTGAGTCAAGATGAAATTCGAGCCAGTCAACACCTCACCAAATACACCACCAATCAACCTAATCTTATCCATTATTATCAATTTAATTCTTTGGCTGCTTTGGCGCAAGATCGAAGTGGTTTATTGCACGGAGCATTTTTAGGCATTGCTAGTAGAGTCAATTCTACGGCTCCTGTTGGTGGAGGACGCAGCGAGAAACGATGGGTCGATAATAGCGGTATTTACAGCAGTAATATTGCTCGCCTCCGCTTTGCTACGCCAACATTAGGCAGCTATCCCGATGGAGAAATTGTTATCAATCGTTTAAATGTTGCGCCCGACCAAATTGCTGCCAACAGCTTGGCAACGGATGGTTATTGGATTATTAATAACTATGGTAATAACACGACTTTTACGGCTTTAGATAGCTTGATTTTTGAGGCAATGAACCCGATTCCTTTTACAGCCAATCGCTATACCTTGTATCAACGTCCAACTAGAGCCGATGGCACCACTTGGGGCAGTCTTATAGATACTTGTGATGCTTTGAACGGCTCTTATTTTAGTTTTTCAAATAACCTAAATGTAAGCCATTGGGGACAATTTATGTTGTCGGTGGATAGCAGTACTTTTGTTTCAAATCCTACCGTTTCCGAAGAACATTTTCCGAATGCTATCATGGTTTTTCCGAACCCCATTGGCAAGGAACAGCAATTGACGATACAAACACAAGTTGCCGCAGAGTACCTTGTTTCTATTTATAATATGGAGGGCAAAAAAATACTGGAACATCGCTTTGAAGGCTTGCAAACGGAGTTGCAATTGCCTGACTTGGCGCAAGGAATTTATACTTACCGAGTGGCTTCTGATAAGATGGTTTATAATGGCTTGTTTCGATGTTGGTAGGAGGATATTAGTCCTCCAACAACAAACGAGCGGCCTGCAAACCCGAATTAGCAGCCTCAAAGAACAAAGGCAAATGCCCTGCATCTACCCCTGCATAAGCAATTCCAGTCGTCAGTGCATCAATATTAGGATTTTGGAGCAAAAAATTAGGTTTAGGAATCGGCATGGCATGCCCCATTACCTTTACATATACCTTTTCGATATCGTTTCGAATCGACTTTTTCAGCACCTCTTCCATCGCTACAATACTTTGTTCAACTAGAGAAGGCGCTAGTTTTTCTATGGCTAATAATTCATTCCGCTGTTCGGGTTGTAGACAATAATAAGCCGTTAAGGTTCTTCGGGTTGTGAAGGGTTGATACTGTGCCCCCGAATCGACAAATCCCATAAAGGCTTGCTCGCCCGAAAGGTATTCGTTTTGCCAATACACCAACTCTGTGACCGCTTTATTTAAAACAATATTGACAATCACCCAAGGCGCATATTGGTTCTTTTTAAATAAGTTGTGCCCAGTTGGGTAAATGTATTTTAAGGCATGTTTGTGTCCAGCATAGATGATTTTTTTGGTTTCTATTTGCAGGACTACTTTTTTCTTAACGTCAATTACATCTACTTTAAAACCTTCTGTGGTGGCTTCTATTTTTTTGACCAAACGATTGGTTAATAAGCGTTCTTGTGGCGTTTTTCGGATGAACTGTTGGGCAAAATAAGCATTGCCCTGAGGGGGCGAAAATAGTTCTGGGTTCTTATCAAAATAAGGGCGACAAGTATAATAATGTACCCCTGCCAAGGCAGAAACAACTTCGGAAGTAGCGCCCCAATCGTCTAACATTGCATAGTCAAGCGCTTGAATAAACGCTTCGTCCAATTTGATATGTTGTTCTAAAAAGGCTTTGAATGTTAAGTTATTTAAATAATGAAACTCCGCTCCTATCGACTCTGTTGGCATCGGCATTTTGCCAATAAAAGGGCGCAACAAAGCCCCAAAAGCTTCTTTTGTCGCTCCTTCTGGCAAAACATCGGCTCTAAAAACACCTTTATAAAAACTTTGACTTTCTTTATCTGGGCGAATCAAAAATTGTTTGTCTACAAAGCCCCATTCCTCTTGTTTGTAATTGTAATCAATCACGTCCAAATCAAACAAGGTCTTCAACAAGTCTTTGCCATAATATTTAGGATAAGCCAAATCATAATGCGCTCCTTGCGAAAAATATTGATCTTTATGTCCATTGGCAGAAGAACTACCGCCTAGATAATCCGATAATTCACACAACAAAAAGTCTTTTTCTCGCAACTCATAAGCAGCACTCAAACCAGCAATTCCTCCCCCAACAATTAAAAAATCTGTCTTTAAGCTTTCTCCTGCTGGATATTCCTTACTCTCTCTCAAGATATGCCCAACCGCTGCGTCGGATAAGATTTCAATTTCAAAATCATTTTCAACCGTTCCTTCTGTCCAATCATTGAGGTATTTGATCAATACAGGGCTTAATGCCAATGCGCTCAATTTCATAAAGTCACGTCGATTCATTTTGTTTTTTTTATACCTTCTTAATACTTATTTCGTCTTAAAAATTTGCTTAACGTAAGGATTTGCAGCATTGGATTTCCAAATAAACCCATCAATAATATAGTGCGTAAATTGTGGCAAGGTCAAAAATGCAATCGCAATCGCCTGTGCCAAAGGGTTTTCTAATAATTCAAAAGGATAAGCGACAATTGCTCCAAAAAAGTAGCCACGATCTCCATAAACCAACATATCCCAAAAATATTCTTCTAGCCAAGCCAAGAAAAAGACGACAGGCAAAATGACGGAAGCAATCTTAAAGCCCGAAATTAGTCGATTCTGTTTCAAGCTTTTCTTTTGATGTTGATAATAAATAATCAACGTCAAATAAGGAATGCCATGTGCCACGACGTTTGTTACGGTAAAGACTAAATCTGAATTAAAATACACAATTCCAGCATACCAATTAATCGCTGTTGTGAGCATCCAAAGGATTTTTCCTGTATTAATTTTATCCGAACGATAAATTTCTTCTACCGTCCAAGCTAGAATTATTAGCCAATAAATAATATTAAAAGGACTAAAAAAGAGGCTCCAAAACCTAGAGGAAATGTTAAAAAAAGATCGAATGTTAATAAAATCATCCATCGCAAACCAAGCAAAATTTAGCCCTTCTCCAAAATGCCAATAAACAACAGGATACAAGGTCGCTAAATACAAAACCCATTTGTCTTTCAAGATTTTTTGCACGCCAAAATCCTTTGCCTTCATCTTATACAAAGCCAAAAAGCCATATTGTTGTTTCACAAAATGAAACAAAGCCAAATAAGCCAACAAACGCCAAAACCAAAAGGTGGAAATAAAAGCAAGTCCTGCCACAAAAACAAAACTTATCAAAGGGGCAAATAGTAACAATCGCCGATGTTGCCCAAATTCCTCCTTGTCCAAATAGGTTCTAAAAATAGTGCTCCAAACATGCCCCACATCAATACAAAGCACAAACACTACCCATACCCACAAAGGAATATCAGCTTGTAAATAATCCGCAGGCAGATTAAAAAGGACCAGCCAACACAACCATATTGGAAGGTATAATGCTGCTAGGTCTATATTTTTGGAGAACAACCACATAGGCTAAAAATCAACAAATTATTATTAAAAATAATACGACCAATTCCCTTGCGCATAAGTGCGATACAAGACAGGATTATGAATGGTATTAATTTCCAAAGCTGCGGTATCCACATGAACCAAATCCTTTCCGAAAGAAGTCATCATCAGCATACTTTCTTGATTGATCCAACGCACATCTATGCCTTCAAAGCTAAGGCTTTGCAACTGTTTTTTAATGGCAGCAGAAGGCGGTTCTTTCATAGCAATAACCCAGCCCCACTCTCCAAAGGTATAAATATGGTTGTGAATTGGAACGACATTCAAACCTGCTGATTTGATGGTTTTTTCAATCGTTCTAAAGGCTTGGGTCGTATAATAAGGACTGGCTGCCTGGGTCACAAAAACGCCATTAGGACGCAGTCTTTTTTTGCAAATTTGATAAAATTCTCTGGTATACAAACGGTTTACTTCTACGCTTTTGGGATCTGGAAAATCCGCTATAATAACATCGTAAAAGGCTTTGGTCGATTCTAAATAATTAAACGCATCTGCGTTTACCACTCGTAGTTTCGGAGAAAAGTAAGCCGATTGATTGAGTTGTTTAAAAATAGGATGATGCTTTCCAATATCGGTCATTTCGGGATCTAAATCGACCAAAATAATGCTGTCAACATCTGAATATTTGAGGACTTCTCGAATGGCACAGCCATCTCCTGCTCCCATAATTAAAATTTTCTTGTGGGATTTTGCCAATTGCATCGCAGGATGCACCAACGGTTCGTGGTACATCCACTCGTCAAAGGTACTCAATTGTTTTCCTGTATTTAGATACAACCAATAGTCGCCTTGCCATTGTGTGACGGTAATTTTTTGATAAGGAGTTTGTTTCGTGAAGACTACCTTTTCTCGGTAACGGCTCTGCTCTCCAAACAAAACAATGGGTTCTGCAAAATAAAGCCCAACCGCTAAAATAACTCCTGTCAGGACAAAACCTAGTTGCAAGCGTCCTTTTTTTTCTATGATAATAATCTTCCTTAAATAATAAAAAAGAAGCATGGCTACAAAAAAGTTGACGCCTCCAACCACAAAGGGCGTGTAGGTCAAGCCTAAATATCGAATGCCAATAAAGGCAAAAAATAAGCCGCCAAATAAACTGCCGTAATAATCCTTTTCCATTACGCCAGAAATGTTCGTGCGCAAGGGTTTGTAGTCTTGATTAATTCGAGTAACCAAGGGAATTTCCATTCCAATTAACAAACCTATAATCACCGCCATTAAATACATCACCAGCCAAAGACTCGTAATATAAGGCATCAAAGAGTAGGTAATTAAAGCGCAAAGAGAGATTAATATAGAAAGAATCAACTCTATTAGAATGAAGGTTTCTAATAAATTTTTCTCAAAAGATTGGCTAAATCGGCTCCCCAATCCCATAGCAAACAACATCAAGGAAAGGACAATTGTCCACTGAAAAACAGAGTCTCCCAAGAAGTAAGTTGCCAGAGTCGCTAAGACATATTCTGCTACAATTCCAGACAAACCTGTCGCAAACAAAGCTGTCATTAATATCAGGGAATGCCCCTTTTTCTTATCCTTCATAATTCCCTAAAAAAACGATTAACTATTATGATTCTTTGAAAAGTCGTGTAGATCTTTATTCTATAGGAATCCTTTTTTAATATTTAGGCTATTAGATATTAGACGCTAGATCGCTTCGCTTTTAGACGAATAGCTGTTCATTAGCTATCTAGTCTAAAAGCGAAGCGATCTAAAAAT
>CALDEP010000370.1 GCA_937942475.1 uncultured Aureispira sp. | reverse complement strand
AACTTCCCAGCAGTTGTTTTCAAAACAGGTGGAAAGCGTATCGCCAAGCACGAAGGTTATTTGAGTATCTCTGCTTTGCAACAGAAAGTAGGAATGTTATTAAGTGGTTCTTCTTTCTCCGATAGTAGTAGCGTTAAATCTATTACATCAATGAAATCCGTAAATCAAAAAGAGCTGTATAGTATGGGAGAGCATTTGCTCTTTTATTTTGTCATTGATAAGTGTGGTATCTGCAATCAGATGACACCTATTGTTAATTCTGTTGCCACTTCTTTTCATAACGTTAAGTTTGAGCAAATACTATCGAACGGTAGCCACAATTTACACACTAGCTTTGGTGTCAATGAATTTCCTGCCATTGTGTTTGTACACGATGGAAAAGTAGTGGGTAGACATACTGGCTTTCTCAATAAATCTAATCTAAAACACCGTTTAAAGCAATTTGCTATTTCTAATAAAAAGACCCTAGGTTACACAACGTCTGGTAAAGTTTCTTATTTGAAAGCAGACGACAAGGATCCTGAAAAAGGCAGAAAAATAAAGGACAAAAACTCTTCTAGTCAAGATAAGACTTAGAGCCTGTCTTGCCCTGTAAAACAAAAAGTGCTGTTGAAAATTAATTTCAACAGCACTTTTTTTACGTTCTAATCAGAATTTTAAGCCTCTGGCACACCTTTTAGCAGTACATTAAGCTCTTTTATCTCTTCTCTATTATATTTATTGGTTGGATTCGTCAACAAGCCCAAGTAGTACTCAAAGCTTGAATTTTCCTCGTCCAATTCAATTTCTTCTTCTTCCCAATACGTTAGGTTGTCTAAACTTCCGTGATTACCAAGGTGTTCATAAGTTAAACGAATAGATTTAACAATCGTAGGTTGTTCCAACTCTTTGAACAGCTCTCTCATTGCCTTCATTTGCTCAATCATTGCTGGATTTACTTCCTTGTTTTCTTTGTAGGCTGCAATTAATTCTTTGATAATTTCTTTGATAGAATTAAGTACATCTTTATCAACGGTCTTTTTCATATTTATTTTTAGTCTCTAATTATAAGGAATGAAAATTGAATAAAGTGCTAGAGTTGGCGAGGTTTATTTTATTTCTAATGAGGCAAAAAACGCAGGCATAGCATCGCTATGACGAGTATTTTTAACGAAATTAGAGGCAAAATAAACAAGTCAAGAATGGTACTTTATTTATTTTTCATTCCTTATAGTCCATTTTTTATGTATTTTTACGAAAAATAAATCCCATCCAAGTTTTAGGGACACACAATACATTCTAAAAGTTCAAATCAAACCATGCAGAATTTTTCATCCTCTAATTTATCACCAGACATTATCCAAGCCTTACAAGAAAAAGGAATTACACAAAGTACAGAAATTCAAGCGAAAGCGATTCCACTCTTGTTAGAACACGAAGGCGATTTTGTAGGGCGTTCCGCTACTGGAACAGGTAAAACCTATGCTTTTGGTGCTCCTTTGTTGTCGAGAATTGATGCTGCTGAGGGAAAAATTCAAGCCGTTGTTTTAGTGCCTACTAGAGAGTTGTGCGAACAAGTTGGCAATGAACTCATTTTCTTGGGAAAACACATTGCTGGGCTAAAGATAAAAGCTATTTATGGTGGTGTGCCGATCAAAAATCAAGTACATGATTTGAGTAATGGGGTTCAAGTTTTGGTGGCAACTCCTGGGCGATTAATGGATTTGGTGAATAGAAACATCGTTCGTTTGTCTACGTTAAAATTCCTTGTTTTGGATGAAGCAGACGAGATGTTGTTGAGAGGTTTTCAAACAGATATTGATAAAATACTAGCCACTAGCAATCGAAGCTATTCGACTTGGCTATTTTCTGCGACCATGCCGAATGAAATTAATGGTTTGATCAAAAAATACCTTTCCAAAAAATTAGAAAAAATTATCATTGGCAAGGAAATAAAAACAAATGTCGGCATCGACCATTGGGCGATTGAATTAGATGCTATTGACAAATTAAATACCTTACTCTATTACCTAAATCGTTTTGGAAACAAAAAAGGAACAATCTTCTGTAGAACCAAATCGGGGGTACAAAAACTGTACAAACAACTTTCTGCCAATAAGTTTTCTTGTGGTGCCGTGCATGGTGATTTGCCACAAGGTTTGCGCAACAAAATCATGGATCAATACAGAAATGGGCACATCAATATCTTGATTGCAACAGATGTAGCTGCTAGAGGTTTGGATGTAGATGATGTTGCTTTTGTGATTCAATATCACCTGCCTGATACAGCGATTGCCTATACCCATAGAAGTGGTCGTACGTCTAGGGTTGGCAATACGGGAACTAGTCTTACCTTTGTATTTGCTGAGGAAAAATTCGACCTTCAATTAATAGAAAAGGAATTAAATCTTAACATGACTTACCTTCCTTTGCCTTCTTACAAAGATCAATCGGTCAATAAAGCGATTCTTTGGGGACGAAAAGTTGCCAAAGAAAAACCACTAG
This sequence comes from uncultured Aureispira sp., assembly GCA_937942475.1. Classification (GTDB taxonomy): domain Bacteria; phylum Bacteroidota; class Bacteroidia; order Chitinophagales; family Saprospiraceae; genus Aureispira. The sequence continues at coordinate 13,611 of CALDEP010000370.1, read as the reverse complement.
GCGACTTGTTAAATGAAGCCGACAAGCAATCCTTTAAAGATGAATTAAATCATTTGTCTAAGGAAGAATTGTTAGAGAAGTTGTTGGCTACTTATTTGAGAGAGCAGTAAGTTTTAGCCTTATTTTAGTTCTATTTTACACTTCTATTTTTAGCTAATAGTCCATTGCTTTTTTAGTAGACTATTAGCTATAAATAGAATAAACTTACTTAGCATATTGTGGATTTTTTGTATAAAAATCCTCTATTAATTGCTCTACCTCAAAACCTGGTTCTGCCCAAATCACCGCTCCTTGATGATTTAAATAAGCGACTTTGTCGTTTTCATCCTCTACCCAATAGTATACTTTTATTAGGGTATTTCTTTTGTAATAAACCAAGTCAAATATGGGTGGAATTAATATTTTCCGTTCTTTGGGGCTGTAAATCCCTGAAGCATTTCTGTCTTCTGGACCATACATATAGAATGCATCTTCCTCATCAAAATAACCGTAATTAGCTGGTTCTGACAAGACTTCTCCTTGAAAGTCCAACAAGCCCCAAGTGCCATCAGCAAATGGATCTGGATTTATATTCACACCAATAATTCCGAATTCATCATAACCATCGATGTCGTAATATTTTTGCGTTTTCAACCAATTCTTATTCACCAAATCAAACATACGATATCCTGTATCATCTACAGAAAGCCCGAAAATTGTTTCACTCACTTGCAATATTCCTTTGTATTTGGGCTCTAATAAAATGTCACCACTCAAAGTCATTGCCCCCCATTTCCCTGCTTCTTTAAACAAAACAAGTTGATACTCATTAAACATTAAGCTTTCATATTGAGGTTGAATGACCCAATTAAAATTATCATTAATAAGCCCAAACAAACCCTCCTTCGTTTCTGCAACAGAATACTTGTTCTCATAAAAATCCTGTAACTTAAAATCAAGATCAGGATGCACCATCCCATAATAATCTATGGTAAGAGGCTTTCCATTGGAAGAACCATTAATATAAGAAGGCGTAAATTCTATATTTCTATCATCAAAAATTGGATCACAGAGCTGTTTTCCATCCTCCTCATATAAAGCCCATTTGCCATTGGCTCCTTTTACTAAAAAACCATCATAGGCCCAGGTATGCTGATGAATTTTATCATATTCCAAAGAAAGCACGACTTCATTTAACAAATTAAGCACGCCTACCTTTCCCTCTTTTTTTACAATAAAATAGTCGGTTTCAGGAGTTACATAATCGTATTCCAAAGGAATGATAATTTGATTTTCAAGATTGATCACCCCATACTTCTTATCTATAGAAGCTAAATAGAGGTCCCCATAAGCATCTTTTATCGTTTCTATTCGCTTAAGAGAATGGTAAATGATTGGTACTAAAATATTTCCCTGCAAATCAATGATACCATCCTTTCTTTTTATAGAATCCTTTATTCCTGTAGAAACAATTGCAGCTCGATTATCAGGATCAAAAGCTCTAGTGTGATAATATTTTGGAGGAATAACAATCTGCCCTCTATAATCGATATAGCCTGCTTTATCTCCTACTGGAATTGGATAAATACGCTTTTTATCAAAGTTTTCCTGTCCAAATAGAAGTACTGGAATGAGGATAAATAATCCTATTATAAATAGGTTGATTTTATTGTAATTCATGAGTTGAAGGTGCTTTAGGTAAAAAAAGAATTCACATGGAAGTCTTGGTAAACTAAGAATTCGAATCAAGGGCTAAAAAATTCATAAATCGTATATTTAAAACAGAGCTATCTCGCTTTACAAGCCTACATTTTTAAATGTTGAATGTTGAATGTTGAATTTTTAATGTTTCTTATGCCGTAAAGCATTCATCATTAAAAATTCAACATTCAACATTCTTGTGAAGCCTTTGTTCGTCTTTTTTATTTATCAGATCTAAACTTAGCCCTTGATTCGCATTAAGAGACTACCTAAGGCATCAACTGCACCTTCGCCACAATTCCATAATGATCTGCCAGGTCAATCTGCTTTCCTTTATGGGTCTCTTTAAGTCTTAATACTTTCTGTTCTTGGATACTTGTTTGTGTTGCTCTCGCTTGCAAAAAAACATAGTCCAGCTGAATCCCTTGATCGTGTTTGTTCCAAGAATTTTGATTATCAATGGTATAAGGATTCTCCTCGTCTAATGGAAAATCTTTTACGCCAATGGTTTCTATCATTTGTGTGTATTTAGGAACGTTTGCTTTTCGAGTATTCATATCTCCCATGACCAATACAGGCAGGGCTTTGTTGGTATTTCTATCCAACAAATTTCGGATATCTTGGTATTGCAAACCACGATGCATTTCAGCAGCTTCAGAGCTTCCAGATTGGAGGTGGGTTCCTGCAATTTGAAATTTTTGCCCTTCTTTTTCCACCTCTACCAAGGTGCAGCCTTTGGCAGCCCAAGCATCTTCGTGTGCCCCTTTTTCATAAATCACATGATCCACATATTTCATCGGAATTCTACTAACGATAAAAATCCCATTGCTCGTCAAGCGACCTTTTGTCGTTCGAGTATCTACTTGATAAGGATAAGCTTCTTTTAGTTCTTTTTTTAATTTGCGTTTGATATCTCGATCAAAGACTTCCTGAAAGACAATTACATCATAAGAAGCAGCTATACAATGCTTTATAATCCAAGGCGCTCGAAGGGCTTGTTTCTTTCTTAAAGCAGCAGAAAAGAGTCCCAAAGCATTGGGTAACATCTGAATATTCCAAGAAACAACTTGAACAGCAGTGCCTTCTTTTGATGGATTTGACTGGGCAAAACTATTGCTTACAAAGCAAATTGTAATCAGAAACAGCAGGCAATAGTTACATCCACTTTCCAGAGCTGTTCTTCTTAGTTTTCTTTGGTTTTGCGGTCTTTCTTTTTTTCTTTTTTTCAAAATAGATATATTTATGCATGCTATAAGTAACAGAAAAACCCATAAAAGTATACCAGTCTTTCCCTGAATGTCCACGAGGCGTAAAAGCCTTTTCAATTTGATTTCCTGCTTGGTCATAAGTCCGATTGGAGAGATCTGCCGCCAAGAAACCATTGCCTGTTCTTACCTCATCCAAAGGCGCATAATCTCCACTAACATCATCCAAATAATCGGTAAAGGTCTTTCTCATCCCAAATTCAAAGGATAAATTAATACGTTTTGTCAAACAAAACTTAATTCCAAAACCAAATGGAATTGAAAGTTCCACCAAACTGTATTTAGAAGCATAACCGTCCAAGCCCTGCCCTTCTGTACCTAGCGGTTGCAAGTAGTATTGAGTGCCCTTATAAGTCGTTGTCGGATTAAAGTGAAACACCGCAATCCCGATAAATCCATAAGGCGTAATGGGCTTAAAATTCCGCTTGGGATGAAAAGGTAAAATATTGACCTGTGCCAAGACAGAAAATTCTAGCAGATGAGAATGAAAATCTAAATTCCGTTGCCTGCGTCCAGAACCATAGGTAGAATTTTTGTCATCTCCCCGAATTTGTCCCCAGATAAGGTTTCCACGAACAGAAATTCGATTTGTAAAATTGTATTGATACGTTGCTCCCATAGCAAAACTCGTTCCCAAGAAATATTCTTGAGAAGGAACTAAGTCTCCTAGATAATTGCTGACTCCCATCACTAGACCAACTTCTCCATATTGGGCATTTATTCTCAATGTATTGAGTAACAAGAATAAAGTTAGTAACGTTAATTTCATGTAAGTATGTTTATAATTTGTTTGATAATTCCAATTAAGTATTCTACAAAAAACATACCCTTAATCGTCTATTATAGCTGGCAAAGATAGCTTCTTTACATCAAAACACGAGCATTAGAATTCTTTTATTCCCATAAATAAAGTCGATTACATTTCATTTTTTAACTTTGCTTTCATTATTCTGATAATACACCAAAAATACAATATATACTTATGCAAAATAAACCAACCATTTTAATTTCAAACGACGATGGTATTACCGCCTTGGGTATCCGAACTTTGGTAGAAGTTGCCAAGCAATTTGGCAATGTAGTTGTTGTTGCTCCAGATAGCCCACAATCTGCCCAAGGACATTCTATTACCATAGAAGATCCCATTCGCATTCATAGTTCAGATATTTTTGGACCAGACGTAAAGGCCTACGAATGCACTGGTACTCCTGTAGATTGTATCAAATTAGCCAAAAATGTAGTCTTAAAAGATCAAAAAATTGACCTCTGTCTTTCGGGCATCAATCATGGTTCTAATGCCTCGACCAATGTAATTTATTCTGGAACGATGTCGGCTGCTATGGAAGCCTGCATGGAAGGCATTCCAGCTATTGGATTTTCTTTATTAGATTTTTCGGCAGACGCTGACTTTTCAGCTGCAAAAACCTTTGTAGAACAGATTGTTGCCAATGCTTTAAGCAATGGTTTAGGCGAGACCTTGTTGCTAAATGTAAACATTCCCAAATTGCCTGAATCTGAAATTAAAGGCATCAAAATTTGCCGCCAAGCGAAAGGATATTGGTCGGAAGATTTTCAGAAAGGAACCGACCCAATGGGACGTGATTATTACTGGCTAACGGGTAAATATGTTTACCAAGATGAGGGCGAAGATTCTGATATTTGGGCTTTGGAAAACGGCTATGTTTCTATCGTTCCCGTTATGTATGATTTGACAGATCACGCAGCACTTTCGAGCTTAGATCATTTTAGTAATTTGTAACTAAGTGTGTATATTGCATTATACAGTTATTATTAATCAATAACTCATTTACGCAAACAAATAATTAGGTCGATAAAAAATCAATGTTCTTGTATAAACTTGTTCTTAATTCTTAATGTTAAATTTTTAATGTTGAATGCTTTATAGCACAACAAACATTAAAAATTTAACATTAAGAATTCAACATTAAATCAGTGCTTAAATAAGCAAGGATGAATTTTAATAGCAATATAAAAAAAGTTCTTGCGTAACATCAGTCAACAAAACAACCTATGTTTAAAAATAAATTCACCAATGGGCTTATTATAGGAATTATAATTCCATTGCTTGCTTTTCCAATCATCTATCTTTTTGATTATGCTTTAATCAACTCCGACTCTGTAAAGGTAACGTCAAACGACAGTTTCCTTTGGTCTGGATTTAAAATGAGCACCTTGTTCTTAATGGCTTTTTGCTTCAACTTGATTCCTACTTTTGTTGCCAACAAACGTTATATGGAAGAATTCATTCGTGGAATTATGGTTCCAACCGTTATTTATTGTTTCATCTGGTTCTTCTATTATAGAAATAGTTTCATGTAATCCTACTTTCTATATTTTTGACTAAATTATGAATCTATAAGCTCTTATTTTTATTTGGAATAGAGTAGTTTTGTTCTTATCACAATAAATACGTCATGTTACGCAAAACTCAAAGCGCAGCGCTCATGAGCGAAGCGAACTAAAGATAATTATGTTGATAAAATATCAGAATTAATCTATAAACTTGTTTTTAATGTTGAATACTGAATTTTTAATGTTAAATGCCTTATGTCACAACAAACATTAAAAATTTAGCATTAAGAATTCAACATTCAAACAGTTCTTGAATAAGTAACAATAAGTTTTAATACTGAGAAAAAGGTTCTTGCGTAACATCAATTAATAACATAAAAACCAGATTCACAAAATATGTACATTCGACCAAGAAGAAATAGAAAAAGTGCTGCCGTCCGTTTTCATGCACAAGAAACACATCTACATGTAGGACAATTGATTTATCCACTTTTTTTGTACGATGGTAACAACATGAAGGAAGAAGTTCCTTCCCTGCCTGGCAACTACAGATGGTCTTTGGACAAATTGATTCCAGAAGTAGAAGCTTGTTTGAAATTGGGGATTACCACCTTCGTTTTATTTCCAGCAGTAGAGGAAGCGTTAAAAGATAAAATTGCGAGTTACAGCTATGCAGAAGATAATTTTTACCTACACGCTATTTATACTTTAAAACAAAAATTCCCAGAATGCTGCATTATGACAGATGTAGCCATGGATCCTTATAGTTCTGATGGACACGATGGCTTCGTACATAATGGTGAGATCATGAACGATGAAACCTTGCCTATTTTAGCAAAAATGGCGGTGGCACAAGCACAAGCTGGAGCCGATATTTTAGGCCCTTCTGATATGATGGACGGACGAGTTGGTTTTATGAGAGAAGCCTTGGACGACGCAGGATTTACAAATGTGTCTATTATGTCTTATACGGCAAAATATGCCTCGGCTTTTTATGGCCCATTTAGAGATGCCTTAGATTCTGCCCCAAAAGCAGGCGATAAGAAAACCTATCAAATGAACCCTGCTAACAAAAAAGAAGCCTTGATAGAAGCGCAGCTGGATTTACAAGAAGGGGCCGATTATTTGATGGTCAAACCTGCCTTGCCTTATTTGGATATCATTCATATCCTGAAAGAAAATTCAGACGTGCCGATTGCTGCTTATAATGTCAGTGGAGAATGCGCTATGTTAATTGCTGCTTGCCAAAATGGTTGGTTAGACTTTGACAAGGCAATGCCTGAAATGTTGATGTCGATCAAACGTGCTGGTGCAGATGTTATTTTAACTTATTTTGCAAAGGCTTATGCAGAGATGGTTGCGCAAGGAAAAGGTTTCCGTGGGTAATTTTTTTTGATTAGAAATAGTGCTGAATAAAAAAAGAATAAATACTTGGTATGGTATTTATTCTTTTTTTGTTGATGAAATTATTGGGAATCAACAGTTTTTAATAATAGGTTCTTTTTTAAGACTAAGTCTAACCTTCTTAAAAAGGGCATAGCCCTGACACCCTTTATAAAAAACAATAAAAGGGCATTGCCCTGACACCACCTCTAAGGGCATCGCCCTGCCCCCCTTTATCCGAGAAACAAAATCATCGAAATACAAAATGATGCTCCATAACATAAATCCAAAACGTATGCACCCTAAACTATTCCTATTCAGTTTTATCCTTTTATTCAGTTCTACCTTTCTATTGGCACAAACAAAAAAAGAAATTCAATCTTTTTATGATAAATTTGATCCTGTAGAGATTGATTTGCTGCATATTTATACCACTGGACCACAAGAGAAGGCAACTTATGACCCTAAGAGCAATTACCCTTTTAAAGGAAAAGCCATTGATCCTTCCATCACGCCCCTATTAGGAAGCCTTTTAGATGTTTATGGTGATAATGTTTTTTTTTCGATCTGTCGTTATACCATTCAACCTAATCTAGAGCATTTGATGATCAGAATATATCATAAAGAAACCTTGAGTAATTCTATTCATACGCTAATTTATAATACACAAACCAAGTCTATAAAACAAGGCGTTCTATTGGCTGACGATTACCAATCAGAAGGAGGTAGTGGTGCAGAACAAAGTTGGTTGTTGGATCTCAATGAAGATGGTTTTACGGATATTTTAACTCGTAATTATTACGACAAATACGAACTTAAAGAGAATTCTGATGACCTGCTACACATTCATAAAGAAGAAAATTACCTAGTTACTTTTGAAGGCAGAGCTTTCAAAAACACCTTAATCAAGGATAAAAACTTACAACAAAGCCTAGAAAAAGAGTTTCCTTTTCGTGCGATTCAGGCACCCTTTATGAAAGAATCTACTCAAAAAGAAATTCTAAAATTACTAAAAAAAGGCGGTTTGGTGATTCCTTCTGAAAATGATTAAGCGGCTCTTTCAGCATCCTTTTTTTGAAAAGCATCTATACTAAATATTAAAATCAAACTCAAGCCTCCAGAAATAGCAAAACCATAAATAATAGGCAAGATCGTTCCATCATATCGCAAACCGATAACAGTTCCTATGGCTACAGCTACAAAAGTAGAAATAGAGCCAACCATCGCAGAGCCAATGCCTGCAATATGCCCTAGCGGTTCCATTGCCATGCTGTTTAGATTTCCAAAAAGGATTCCAATACAAAATAAGGTAGTGATTAAATAAAGCATGGTTAACCACAAAGGCATAATTGTTCCTAAACTAGGCACCAATACCGCAAACAAGATCGCAATGATTACCAAGACGCTAATCGCTGTTTTCACCATCGTTTGTGAACCATAACGCATCACCATTTTGCTATTAAAAAAAGAAGCCAAACCAATAGACATAGCCAAAACGCCAAAATAAATTGGGAATTTGTCGCCCAAATTGTACTGATCTTGAAAGATTTGTTGGGCAGAGTTCAAAAAGCCAATAAAGGCACTTGAAACCAAGCCAGCCGTAATGGTATAACCCAAAGCTACTTTGCTTGAAAAAATTTCTACCAGTGACTTTCTGATTCTTTGGAAAGAAAAAGGAATGCGGTTTTTCTCTTCCAAGGTTTCGTGCATTCTAGTGCTAAACCAAACTAAGATTAACAAGGCCATTATTAAGATGAATATAAAAATAGCTTTCCAATTGGCAACCAATAAAATTAATTGCCCTACTACTGGCGCTATCGTTGGCACCAAAATAAAAATCATCATCACAAAAGACATGACTTTTGCCATTTCTCGACCTTTGAATTGATCTCTGATCATTGCTAAACTGATCGTTCTAGGACTAGCCAAACCAAAACCTTGTATCGCTCGACCAATAATCATGACGGTTAAGCTAGTTGCAAGGACAGAAATTAAACTTCCTACGACAAAAACTGTTAGACCTCCATATAAAGGTAATTTTCGTCCTGTGCTATCTGATATAGGGCCGTAGATTAACTGCCCAAATGCCAAGCCCAAAAACAGGGCAGATATCATCAACTGGTTATCATTTGGGTTTTGAACGCCCAAATCTTTTCCTATGGTCGATAAGGCGGGAAGCATCGCATCTATGGATAGTGCCGTTAGGGACATCATCATAGCCATCAGAACAATAAACTCTGCAAAGCTCATGATTTTAGCTATCTTAGGCGTTTCTGTATTTATGGTATTTTCTGTTGTTCTGCGAGATTCCACTATTGTAGTTTTAGGGTCTTTTAAGCAAATAATGACAAAGATATGCAAGAAACATTAGCACAATCAATAAAGTTTGCAATAAGCGCTTTATTTTTACTTTTCACTTATAATCTTTGAATAAATTAAATCAAATGCAAAAAACAAGTTTCGGTCAAGCTAGACTATCTATTATTCCAATACGAGCAGAAGCGCGCCACAGCAGCGAAATGGTTAGTCAATTATTATACAATGAAACCTATACTATTTTAGAAGAGCAAGAGGAATGGCTGTACATAGAATGCCTACACGATGGTTATAAAGGTTGGATGGCTGCAAATCAAGTCTCTTATATTTCGCAAGAGATTTTTGATACGCCCTTCAAGCGTTATAATCCTGAATTGACGGAATGGGACCAACAATTGGAACTCAATCTTTTTATGGGAAGTCCGTTTTATGATATTGCTCCAACGCTTGTGCCTTCGATTGAGCGAATTTGTAATGCTGCCCAACAATTTGTCAATAGCCCTTATCTTTGGGGTGGTCGAACTGCTGCTGGAGTGGATTGTTCTGGATTAATGCAAATAGCCTTTAGAATGGGCAATGTTTTGCTTCCTAGAGATGCTTCCGAACAGGCGACACTTGGAAAAATAGTTGCTTGGGGAAAACAAAAAAGAGGCGATTTAGCTTTTTTTAAAAATAAAGAAGATAAAATCACACATGTTGGCTTGTTTTTATCGCCCGATTTATTGCTTCATGCCTCCGCTTGGGTACGTATTGATGCAATTACTAAAACTGGAGTTTTTCACAAAAATACGGAAACACATCAACTAGCTTTCATCAAACGACTGCGCTAATCGCTTAAAAACAAAGCTTTTGAAAAAAAACTAAAAAAAAAATGTTTTTTTTTGCTAAAAAACTTGCAGGTATGAACAATTCCTTCGTATATTTGCATCGCATTAAACAAAGCGGGTGTGGTGAAATTGGTAGACACGCTAGACTTAGGATCTAGTGCCGCAAGGTGTGTGGGTTCGAGTCCCTCCACCCGCACCAACAGAATACGCAAGAAAAGTGCAAGTTGCCGAATCGCTGAATTAGCATCATGATTCTCAGCTTGCACTTTTACTTTTTATCAAAAAAAAAATCAAGTTATGCCAACAATAACGCATGAGAACGTTGACGAGCTAAATGCTATAGTAACTATTGAGCTTTCTCAAGACGATTACTTGCCTAAAGTTAATTCTAAACTAAAAGAATACCGCCAAAAAGCGCAAATCAAAGGTTTCCGCCCAGGTAAAGTACCAATGGGAATGATCAAACGTAAATTTGGTAATTCTCTTATAGTAGAGGAAGTTAACGAGGCTATCGGTGAAAACTTAAACAAATACTTTAAAGATAATGATATCAGAGTTTTAGGACAACCTTTGGCTATTGCTGATGATAACTTAAAACTAAATATCAACAAACCTGCTGATTATACCTTCAAATTCGAATTGGGTTTAGCCCCTACTTTTGAAATCAAAGGTCTTTCTGGTGATTCAAAACTTCCTTTCTATGACCTTAGCGTTAGCGATGAGGATGTAACTGCTGAAATTGAAGCGGTTCGCAAGAAACACAGTAAAGGATTCCTAGAAGGCATCAATGATGTTCAAGAAGAGGATATGTTGGCGATTAGCTTACATGAGTTGGATGAGAATGGTGCGATCAAAGAAGGTGGTGTTGTTAAAGAAGAAACATTCTTATCTTTAAGAGATGTTGCTAATCCATCATTGAAAGATGATTTATTGAGTGCTACATTAAGTGATTCTTTCGATGTTGATGTTTATTCTATTGAAGATAAAGATGAAGCTTACATTCGCAAGCACATTTTGGGTATAGAGGAAGATCAAGAAGTACACAACATGTTCCGTTTGACGATCTTAGAAATCAAACGTGTTGATAAAGCGGAATTAAACGAAGAATTCTTCAAGCAATTATTTCCAAATGAGGAAGTTACTACAGAAGAAGCATTCAAAGAAAAAGTAAAAGCAGAAATCTACAAAGGATACAAACAAAGTTCTTTGGGTCACTTTAGTAATCTAGTTTTTGACTTTTTGCTAGAAGAAAACCAATTGGCTTTACCTGTTGAGTTTTTGAAAAAATGGTTGAAACAAACCAATGAAGATATTACGGATGAGTTCTTTGAAGGAAAGGAATTTGAAGCCTTTATCAAGAATACAAACTGGTCTTTGTTGCGTGATAAATTAGCTGAAACATACAAAGTAGAAGTAAATTACCAAGATGTAGAAGATTCAACTCGTGGTGAAATCTTGAGATACTTCAATTATCAAATTCCTCCTTATGGAGAAATGATGGATAATATGCTACAAAAAATCTTGTCTGACAAGAAAGAAGTCAACCGTCGTTTTGAAGCGCTTATGGATGAAAAAATCCTTGAGAAAACTGCTGAAGACATGGGTAAAGACATGAAAGATGTTTCTAAAGAAGAGTTTGAACAAATTCTAAAAGATTATCAAGAAAGCAAAAATCCTAAAGTAGAAGAAGTTGCTGAGACAGGAGTTGAAGCCTAATTTTACTAGAAAGATTCGCTTAAAAATATAAGAGTAAAGGCATTCCATCAATCAGTGGAATGCCTTTTTTGTTTGTCATACCCTCCCCCCTCTACTTCCTCAAAAAAAAATGTATAAAAATAAAACATAATCATTATTTTTAATGAACATTTTTTCATATCTTACAGCTTTAAATATATCATAGACGAATTAATATAGTTTAATATATTTCCTTAATCAATTTAATTTGGCACAATATTTAACGGTTAATTGGAAAACGTCCATTTTTTTTCAAAAAAAGCCCAAAATATCTGCCTAAAAGAGCAGAATCTCTTAAAATGATTAATATTCTAGCAACAAATCCCTCTTTTAATTATTCTTCCTGAATTTTTAAAAATATTTTTTTTATATTTGAACAATTTAATTTGCTTTCTTGTTTCTAAAGTAGATTAAAGTTTTAGTTGTTAACTTTTTTAAAATACATAATTGTATGGCAAAATCAAAAATGGAGGTTTTTGACCTCAAGAATGGTAAACAAGAGATTAAACTTATTTACCCAGAATTACGCAGAGTAGTGTTGATCCTACGTGCGATTGGTCATGACTTGCGCAAGAAAATCGTTGATCTTCTTCGTGAAAATGAGACAATGAATGTAACCGATATCTATGTAAAATTACGCATCGAACAATCTGTTGCCTCTCAACACTTGGCTATTTTACGCAAAGCTGGTATTGTTATTACTAAGCGTAATGGAAAATTCATTTACTACACGTTGAACAATGACCGTTTGGCTGAAGTATCTGTCTTAGTTGAGCAGCTTGCTGCATAAAAGTTTGTCTGTCCCACAAGCTTTATTTATTAAAATATTATTTATTAACTTTATCAAAACTACGTCCCCTTACAATGGAGTCACAAACCGTTATTATAGACGAAGACAAGCTGGAATTCGCAGCTGAGGTTATGCGCGCACTAACGCACGATCTAAGATTACAAATCCTTTCTTTTATTGACAAAAATAAAAATATCAATGTCAATAAGATTTACAATACTCTTGGTTTAGAGCAGTCAATTACATCGCAACATTTGCGTATTTTGCGCCTAGCCAACATCGTAACACACGAAAGAAAAGGAAAGCAAATTTTTTATAGTGTTAATTATGAATACATAAATAGCATTGTAGGAGATATCAGTCTCTTCCTTTCAAAGATTTAATTGCATTTTTAAAATGTATCTTAAAAGCGGTAACCAATTTGGTTTACCGCTTTTTTTATTTTTGAAGGTATTAAAAATTGACAATTTTTAATACTATGCTTTTTGATTCGTGAGCCACAAACTACTTTTTGCTAGAGCTTCGTTTTTTTGTATCTTGTTTATAAATCATTTATAAAATACAAGTCCTATGAAAAAAGTACTGTTCCGCACATTAATGTCCACTCTTTTTGCTACACTTTTTGCGGTAATAATATATCATTCCTTGTCGAAGTATATTCACAAAGAAGCCATTCTCATTATTGGGGTACTTGCCCTAATGGCAGCTATTCCCGTTATCATTGGGTACCTTCTTGCTCATGTTTCTCTTCGATCTTCCAATCCTCTTTTGATCGTAGCCAAATTTCTTTTCTTTATCCTAAATGGTCTCTTGATCGCTGGAGGAACAATATTGACGATTGCCGTGAGTTTGGAAGAAATCGCTGCTTACATTAGTATTCCTTTTCTTTTAGCAGGTTCTTATACTTATTATGAAACCATTAAATTAATTCGTCAACCTCAAAACCCCAATGTTCAAACATTATCAGGGCAGGATGTTTTAGATGATTTCTTTATAGATATTGACTAAAATTTGCTGTTAGGGCATTTTATTGATATACATTGTACCATTGATCGCATTGGTGACACTTAACATCGCCACTTGGAGAAATATCGCTCGGATTTTCTAAATTAGCATGACAATGATTGCAAGAATAATCTTGCTTCTTTTTAAGTTCTGCTTCTTGCTTTTTTAAGCTCAAATCTATTATTTTTTGAACACTTCCAAATAACATACTTCCTTGACGCATATTTTGAATGAACATAAATAACATCACTCCAGCAAAAAGCATAAAAATCAATTCCATAATCTCCTATTTTAATAA
>CALDEP010000369.1 GCA_937942475.1 uncultured Aureispira sp. | reverse complement strand
TTCCTAAAACTCAACCACAGCATTTGGAAACATCGCTTTAGCGGCTTCTACTTGCGCTTCTGTCAAGGGATTATCAGATAAATAAAGCTCCTGTAAATTGCCAAATTCAGATAAAACAGCAGGCAACTCTGTAAAGTTATTATTACGCAAATCCAAAAAACGTAAATTCTCTAGTTGTGCTAAATCCTTTGGCAAGGTAGACAATTGATTGTCTGAGATATCCAAATCTTGTAAATGCAACAAGGAACAAACGCCTGAAGGCAATTCTTGGAATCTATTTTCTTCTAAGTTCAACCAAACCAACAAAGACAGGTTCTCAATACTTTCTGGCAAGTTTGACAATTCGTTAAAACTTAAATCCAAACGCTCTAAGCTTTCTAGTTGACTAATGGCTGTATCTACGCTAGTCAATTGATTAGAATTTAGATACAATTCTTTTAAGTCAAATAAATTATAAATCGCAGGATCTATATAGCTGATTTCATTTTCATTACAATCTAGCCAATTCAGTTTGCTCAAGGTGCCTAAAATTGCTGGCAATTCCTTAATTCTATTTTCTGATAAATCCAACCATTCTAAGGCTTGCAAATTACCTATTTCTTTAGGAATTTCTGTTAAGCCAGTCGTTGTTAAATCCAACTCTTGAAGGTGTACCAGTTTTCCTACAACAGGAACCCAACCACCAAAATTATTGTGTTCCAAATTCAAACGCGTCAAAGCTTGCAAATTTTTCATAGAAGCAGGCAAAGCCGTCAATTCATTACTCCTTAAATCTAGCCATTCCACCTTCACTAAATTACCGATAGAATCTGGTATGGCTGTCAATTTATTTTCCGACAAATCCAACCATTCCAAATTTACTAAATCACCTAAAGCTTCTGGCAAAGTCTCCGCCTCTATTCCTGTCAAATCCAATTCTCTAAGGCTAAGTAATTTACAAACAGACGCTGGCAATTCCTTTAGCGGATTATCCTCTAAATCAAGCCATTCTAAACGCTGCAATTGTGCCATTTCTGCTGGGAGGCTTGCGAATTTATTGTCCGACAAGTCCAACCATTCCAAAGCGGTTAGTTCACAAATGGTTGCTGGCAAAGCTTCCAATTCGTTGATCTCTAAATTGAGTTTTTTTAAATTTTTAAGTTGTCCAAAAGAATCTGGTAAATGCTTTAGTTTATTGTTTTTCAAGTCCAACCAATCCAAGGCAACCAAGGCTCCAAAATCATTCGGCAATTCTACAAAATCATTCGCTGACAAATCCAACCATCGCAAAACAGACAAAGCAGCTATTCCTTCTGGTAAATTTGCCAAATAGTTGTCCGACAAATCCAACCAATTTAAGCTGCGAATTTCCGCCACTTCATTCGGTAAGCTCATGAGGTTGTTTCGCTCCAAATTCAAGCGTTCCAATCCTTTTATTTGATTAATTCCAGGAGGCACGGCATTCAAATTCTTCCCACTCCAATCTACCTCTACCACCTTTTCTTCTGCTATATATGCTTCTAATTGTTCTTCTATCTTCATGATAATCTACTTTATTCTTTCAATTTTGATAATGCTTAATCCAAATCAAAATAAATATTTGTACTGGGTAATAATTCTATAATCGCTTCTTTTTCTTCTGCTCTAAAGTAATTTCCTTCTAAATATAATTCCTCCAAAACCTCGGCAAGAAAACCCAACTCCATTGGCAATTCTGTCAATCGGTTGTTCCGTAAATCTAGCCAACGCAATCGCTCTAAACTAGCAATTAAATCAGGTACTTTATTAATTTCATTGTCTGATAAGTCCAGCTCTTTTATGCGATGCAAACTAAAAACT
Organism: uncultured Aureispira sp.; assembly: GCA_937942475.1. Classification (GTDB taxonomy): domain Bacteria; phylum Bacteroidota; class Bacteroidia; order Chitinophagales; family Saprospiraceae; genus Aureispira. The sequence continues at coordinate 3,207 of CALDEP010000369.1, read as the reverse complement.
TCTCTAGGAATGCTTGACAAGGCATTTCCTTCCAAGTTTAAGCGTTCTAGGCGTTGTAATTGCGTAAAGTTCTCAGGCAAATATTCTAATTCATTATAACTAAGATCTAATTTCTTTAGTTTGACTAAATCCCCTATCTCAGGTCCTAGTTCTAAAAACAAATTATATTCTAAGCGTAATTCTTTTAAGTTTTTTAAATTCGAAAATCCTGTTGGTAAAGTATCCAACTGATTTTCCCTTAAATCCAAAATTTCTAAAGCCGGTAACTCTCCTATTTGTCGAGGCAATTTTTCCAAAAAATTCTCTGACAAATCCAAGCGTTTGAGATGGATCAAATTGCAAATAGAATAAGGCAATTGTGTCAACTCAATTCCTGTCAAATCCAAATCTCTTAGGTTCGTCAATTCACAAATTACCAAAGGCAAATGTTCTAAGGGGTTGAACTCAATGTTTAAGACTTCTAAATGCTTTAAGGCAGCAAAACTTTTAGGCAAGCTTTCCAATTGATTATCACTCACATCAAATTCCGTCAATGCTTCTAAAGCGCCAAATTGCGCTGGCAAGGATTCTAGGTAATTAGAAGAAACATTGAGGTGTTTTAAGGCTTTTAAGTTTCCAATGGATTCTGGCAAGGCAGTCAACTGCGTGGAAATCAAATCCAATCGCTGTAAGTTGGATAATTGACAAATTGCTTTTGGTAATACCTTTAAGGGATTTCCTTCCACATTTAGCTCCATCAATCCAGCGAGTTCTCCTATAGCATCCGCTATGTTTGTTATCTGATTGTGACTAATATCTAAATGAACTAAAGCTTTGCAATTGGCTAGATTAGCGCTTAATGTTTCGAATTTATTGATGGACAAATCCAACCATTTTAAGCAGCCTAATTGACCAAAATTATCCGACAAGGCACTAATCTTAGTGTCTGACAAATCGAGGATTTCTAAGGTCGAAAGTGCACCAATAACCTCTGGAACAATTTTCAAAGGGTTATTTTCTAACTTAAAAGAACGTAGTTTTTTTAAGTTTGCTAATTCTATAGGAAGTGTTTTTAATCTATTTTGTTGTAATCCCAAGACCTCTAAATCTAAGAGTGCACACAAAGCCAAAGAAAGGGTTTCTAATTCATTACTAGAGCAGTTAAAGGCACGCAACTGTTGGAGTTGAGCGATCTCTTCTGGTATTTCAGTAATAAAATTGCCCTCTAGGTTTAGTTGTTGTAGGCTTATTAAACCGCATAACTCCTTGCTCAATTCACTCAAGGAGTTATCAGACAAATCCAAGGTCCCCAAGTTTTCAGTCTCTAGGGCTTTAGATGGCAATTCCTCTAAAGATTGATCGCTCAAATCTAAATTAGTAAGAATGGTACCCCTTGGGATCTCTAATATTTTTTCTATTGACTTATTAACGTCCATCTACACGAATTAAACAAAAAATAGGGCTCGGATTACACGAATTTAAGATTTTTCTATTGCTTATAAATTCTAGGTTCCTAAATTAACAAAGTTTTCTTTATTCTCACAACAAAATGCTCTAAGGGATAAATTATTAATGAAAAATTATTTTAGACTGAACAGAAGCCCTTCGAATATCTTCAAATACTAGCTTCAGATAATAAACGCCCGCAGGTAAATTTTGACGAGATAAGGTCACTTGTGATGTGGCAAGGTTTTCTTGTAAAAAAACCTGTTGTCCCATATTATTATACAAAATAAGCGCATAAGAACTTTCCAAATCACGTAGTTCTATCGTTATATTTTGAACGGCTGGATTGGGATAAATAAGGACATCTGTTGAATAAAGTTCTACTGCTGTTGAAGTCATGGTAGGGCAAAGAATTTCATTTAAAAAGATTAATATTCCTGTAAACACAGAATCTTGCCATTGAGGATTGTTGACATAACTGACATGCCCAGTACTGTTGGGAATCGTAATTAATACATTTGGAATGCCCAAAGCTGTTGCTGTATCGGCAATTACTTGGCTGCCTTCCAAATAGGAAACTGGAAATCCTGCTATCGTCGAGTAACCTTGACCATAAGGAACAATGTCATCATTGTCATCGTGTACACTAAACACAGGCACATCTCCTGCATCTACCCAAGAAGCATCTCCCAAGGCACCTGATAAATTTAATACCGCTTGTACTTCTGAAGAATACTGTGTATTCGTCGTTGTATTCCCTTCATGACCACCATTATTATCAATAGCCATCTGAATATGTGGTGGAATGGTATCGGTAGAATCCAAATAAGCAACGTGCAATGCCATAATTGCTCCTGCCGAACCGCCGCCAATAAAGACAAAGTTGGTATCTATTTTATATAAATTAGCGGTTGCTGCATCTTCTCTAAAATGGCGAATAGACGCTTTCATATCTCCAATTGCCTTCACCACAACATCTCCAAAAACAACAGAGTCTGGAAAGGGAACAAAAAGACCGTCAAACAAACGATAATCAATCGTTGCTGTTACGTATCCATGTTGGGTGTAATAATGACAAAGTGGTGCCATATCCGTTCGTTCTCCGACAACAAAACTACCGCCAAAAGCCAAAATCATCAAAGGGCGTTTACTTGCTGTATCTCCAAGGGGTTGATAAACATCCATATACAAACTATCTACATTTCCAGCATAAGTGGTGTTCACGCCAAAAAAGACATTAAAGGTGGTGTCTACGCTTGGAAAAACTTCGTTTAAATAGCGAGTTCCATCGCAAGTGGGGTGTTGTGCCTGACTGTAAACTGTCATTATTAAAATAAAAAGTAGTGTATAGGTCTGTTTCATTGCTATTTGTGATAATATCTATGCTAGTAATTCGAATCAAGGGATAAACCTATAGTCTAAAAAGATAAACTTAAATCAACTAATAATTTGCTTATCAGTCTTTTGATTTGATCTTTAATTCCTGCAAAGGTTTTTCTATTTTGTTCTTTGCTTGACCAAAGAACCAAAGTCAAGGGCTTGGGACTACGATTGGATGGCTTTTACTGCTCGAATACTGTATTTAGCGAATGCTGCGCCCGCTAAATACAGACGTATTCTTCACAGGCATATTCTTTTGTGCTACTAGCACAAGCCAGCCCGATTTTCCAATCTACGTCACGCCCTTTTAATTCACGTACAGTATATTTAACAATCAATTTGTAGCTTATTTTAATATATTCTTTCAGAGTTTTAGCCCTTGATTCGCATTAATAATAAAAA
>CALDEP010000368.1 GCA_937942475.1 uncultured Aureispira sp. | reverse complement strand
AACGTTAAAATATACGTCATAAAAGGGATTCAATTTTGCATCCTTGTTTGAAAATATATATATTGGGAGATAGTCAACTATCAAAATCCTTAATTTTTGTTAAAATTCCAATAAATGATTATTCATAGAAACATTCGATTTAGCTTGGGCTTCTTGTGTGCTGCTTGCTTAATTTTTGCATCCTATAGTTGCACCCCTGATAGCGCTCCCGCTAAAGACAACAAAACACCTACTCCTAAAGTTAAAAAAGATTTTACCGTTCGTGCCTTATTAAGAGGCAATACAGATGGGCTTAATGTTTTGCTCGCTCAAAGTGCGATTTCTACAGAAGTCTTAGATCCAAATGTACATTGTGGTTTACTGGACATGAATCCTAAAACATTTGAATTGCGACCATTCTTAGCCAAGGCTCAGCCAGAAATCAAAGAATTAGACAGCGATCGTATGTCGATCATCTATGAAATTAGAGAAGAAGCTGTTTGGGATAATGGCTCTCCTATTACAGCAGAAGATTACGCATTTACAATTAAAGCCATCAAAAATCCTAAAACAAATGCGGTGACCAATCGTACCTTTGTAGAATTTATTGAAGAGATCAATATTGATCCTAATAATCTAAAAAAGTTTACCATAATTTGTAACAAACGCTATTTGTTAGCCAAGGTTGCTACTGGAACAATGCCACTTCTTCCTTCTTATTTTTATGATGCCCAAGGTTTGATGGCAGACTTTACGATTGCAGAATTAAATGATCCTGCCAATATGGATCGGTTAAGTAAAGATCCTAGAATTGTTGATTTTGCCAATGATTTTAATGAAAATTATAACCATGTCCCTGAAAAAATTGTCGGTGCAGGTCCTTATCAAGTTACCGAAATTGTAAATGGGCAACATGTCAAATTAGTTCGTAAAAAAGACTGGTGGGGAGATAAAGTTGAGGTAGAATACATTGCTGCTTATCCTTCTAAGATTCACTTCAAAATTATTGGAGATGATAACAACGCTTTATTGTCTTTGAAAGAACAAGAATTAGATGTGATGACTTACATCCCAGCAGATAAATTCTTGGAATTGAAAAAGAATGAGCGAGCCATTAAAAACTTTAATTTCTATACTCCAGATGCTTTTGGTTACCGTTACATTGGCATGAATATGTCCAAACCAACATTGAGTGACGTGCGTGTTCGAAAAGCATTGGCACATTTGGTAGACAAAAAATACTTGGTGGAAGAAGTTTCTAGCGGCTTAGCTACAGCTGTTAATGGTCCTGTAAGTCATCTTAAAAAAAGTTATAATAAGAATATTCCAACAGTAGATTTTAGTATCGAAAAAGCCAATGCATTACTAGACGAGGCGGGTTGGATAGACAGCGATGGAGATAACATTCGCGACAAAGTCGTTGGAGGAAAAAGATTAAGCTTATCTCTAAAGTTTTTGTATCCTCAAGGCAAACAATTGTACAAAGACATTGGTCAAGTATTCAAAGATGAAGCGGCTCGTGCGGGAATTGAAATTATTATGATTTCTAGAGAGGGCGCTATTATGATTGAGGATCTCAAAAAGCGGGAATTTGATTTAAATTGTCTAGGTTGGAGTCAGTCTCCTATTCCAGATGATTTTAAACAAATTTGGCATACGGCTTCCAATACCTATGAAGGAAATAACTTGGTTGGCTTTGGCAACGAAGAAAGTGACAAATTGATTGACGAAATAAGAGTGACTCTGGACGAGGAAAAACGCAATAAACTGTATGGGCGTTTCCAAGAAGTTGTCGCAGAACAACAGCCTTATGTATTCTTATTCTCACCAAAATCTTGTACAGCAATTAGCAAGCGTTTTAAAAATGCTGAGGCAGTATCTTTACGTCCAGGCTATTTTGTTCGCTACTTCCAATTGGCAGATGAGGAGTAGAATTATTTAATTTTATTTAAAAATTTGACGATTTGAAAATGTATAGCAATTATAATTTTCAAATCGTCATTTTTTTTCAGCCTCTTTATTATTATTTTTGGTTCTTTTGCAAACTTCTCACGCAGTAAATCGTGTGGAGTTTAAAACATAGGCTATCTTTTAACCGTTATGAATTGGGATATAAGTTTTAAGTAGAAAGTCGTAAGTCGTTTATTATCAAAAGAAAACTTACGACCTATACTGTCTAATAGAAAAGTGGTTTAAATATTACCACACGAGTTGTCAAAGAACGTTATTTTTTTGCTTGCATCAAGGCTTCAATTTCTTCCACTTCTATTGGAATATCAGCCATCAAATTCAGTGGTTTTCCATTTGTTACCACCAAATCGTCCTCTAGGCGAATGCCAATATTCTCTTCTGGAATATAAATTCCTGGCTCGCAAGTAAAGACCATCCCTTCCGCAAAATCTACGTAACGATGACACAAATCATGCACGTCCAATCCTAAATGATGAGAGGTTCCATGCATAAAATATTTTTTATACAAAGGACGATTGGGGTCTTGATGACGCACGGCATCTTTGTCTAACAAACCCAAAGTAATCAACTCACTCTCCATAATTTTGCCAACTTCTCTATGATAATCGGTTAAATTATTACCAACAACCAACAATGCTTCAGCTTCTTTTTTGACATTAAGCACGGCATTATAAACCGCTTTTTGACGAGGCGTAAAACGTCCATTTACAGGAATGGTACGAGACATATCTGCGGCATAATTTGCATACTCTGCCCCAAAATCCATTAACATCAAATCCCCATCTTTCAAAAATTGATCGTTGGCAATATAATGCAATACACAGGCATTACTACCTCCAGCTATAATTGGGGTGTAAGCATGACCAGAAGATCCTTGTCGCATAAATTCGTAAATAATATTTGCTTCCACTTCATATTCTGGCATACCAGGTTGTGTGGTCGCCAATACTCGACGAAAGGCCACATTGGTAATGTCACAAGCCTTCTGCATCAAGTCAATCTCAATCGAAGATTTAACCATTCTCAAGCTTTTTAAAATCGGTTGTGCTCGCTCAAAATTATGACCAACATATTCTTTTTTCAAAGCCAAGGCATGACGAACATCTCTAGAAGGATAATCCATAACCGCACGATCGTTTTCATTGGTATTTACATAAATGTTCTCTGCCAATAAAATCAATTCGTTAAACAAGGGCTGCATTTCATCTAACCAATAAACGGTGTCAATTCCAGCTGTTTTTGAAGCATCTTCCTTTGTATATTTATAGCCTTCCCATACCGCAATGTGTTCATTGGTTTGCTTGGTGAATACAATTTCTTTAAATTGATTTCCTCTAGGACAATCTGGATACAAAACTAAAATTACTTCCTCTTGATCTAAACCAGTTAAATAAAAGAAATCTGAGCTTTGGCGATAAGGAAAATGCGTATCTCCATTTCTAGACATCATATCATTTGAATGAATGATCGCAATGGAATTTGGTTTCATTTGAGCTACAAAACGGGCTCTATTTTCTTTAAAAAGATTCGAATTAATCTTATCGTATTTCATTGTTATGCTTTGTTTTTTTTAGAATATTTTTAGTTCTTTTTAGCTTTTTTTTCTTTTTCATAACGTTCCAACTCTCGCTCTAAAATTTGATCCAATTGCTCGGCAGAAATTCGCTTGAATAGGATATTTTTATCCTCATCTAATAAATAAATATAAGGATTTGAACGCAAATCATAATACTTTTTGACCCAAGCCAAAGGATAAGGATCGTCGGATAAATTCACCCAATCCATCTTTTGTTTCTCGACCTTGGTACGACAGGCGGCAACATCTTTCCAAGCATTGCTACACACCCCTAATATTTCAAAACCTCTATCTTTGTATTTTTCATAAATAGGGACTAATTTATCACTCATTTTAGCACAATTCCCACAAGAAGGGTCCCAAAAATAGACCGCAATAAACGGCTTCTTAATACTATATAAACTCACATAACTACTATCGTTAATATTCTTTAAGCGAACCTCTGGCGCACTTCGTCCACAACGCAAAGGAGCCATTTTTGCGGCATCCGCACAAATACCTTCTATCCGTGTAGAATCTAACCAATAAGCCATTCCCGAACAATAGTATTTTTGTGCAATAGTAACATAAACACCATCCAAACAAATCACATCTTGTTCTGCATATTTGTTTAATAAATAAACGGCTGCAAACTGAAAGACCTCTTTGTTTTTAGAAGCCAAAGCTTTGTCTATAATATATTCACAAGCCTTGCTCACCGAATCCACCTGCTGAACCGTTAGCTTTTCAATGTACGTTTCTATTTTTTCTTTTAAGATAGGCGTACGAATCAATCGCTCGTCTGTCCAATCGTATCCATCCCAAAAATGTGCTTTATAATAACGGAAAATAGCGGCTCGATCCACCAATTCCTTAGGAACTTCGGGTTGGCGGCTGCCTGTAATCAATTTAGGGGATAAAAATTTAGGATGTTTTTTTAGTAAGTCATCTTGATAAGCGACTACCTCTCCATCTAAGCCATTTATTTTTTTAGTTAATTCTGTAATTTTTGTGGTCTCTTTTTTCTCTTTTGCAGTAGCCAATTGTGCGTTGTATTTCTCTGAACGAGTCCGCATGGTCATCAAAAAAGCTTTGTATTCTTCAAAAACAGCATTGTCTGGCGAGTCCTTTATTTTTAAATTATCCGTCAAATCACGAGCAGGATTATTGACAATTTTGGTTTTGATTTTAAAATCTTTTTGCTCCTCATCATTGGAAAGTATAAATTGAACAAATTGATTTTTAGGCTTGATTAAAATAGAATACAAACCGCCTAATAAAGCCTCTTCGCCTTCAAAGACAAAATCCCCATTTTCATTTCTTTTGTTTACCTGTTGAGCGACATAAGTGGTTCGACCAACCTGATAGCCTAATACACAAGTATCGTTTTGGTAACCATCAATGGTAACTGTAATCTTATATTGTCCAAGGCTAGTTCCTATGAACAAAAAACAACTAGCTATAAAGAGTAAAAGTGTTTTTTTCATCCTATTTGAATCTATGAGTTTTTAAACCTGGCAATTATCACAAAACGAGTTCATTTCAAGCTGCCTTTTTCTATTTTAAGCCTAATATAATGCCAAAAAATAAGCTTTCTAAATATCCTACAATTTATAACGCTTCTATAACGGCGCTATTGGGCATTGTTCTGAAAAATAACATTAATTTGGTATATATATAACAGTAATTCTGTATTTTTATTGATCCCAACAGTCCTGCATTAAAAATATAAAAACTTCAATACTCTTCATAGAAACGATCCGTACAATGTATAAAATTATAATTATACTACTTATAATAAGCGCCTGTAGTTGGAATGCCTTTGGACATGGCGATTTAGAAAGAAGAATTCATGCCAAGACCAAAGCCATTGCCCAAGAACCTAAAAACCCTAATTTATACGTAGAAAGAGGCTTTCTTTATTATCAACATGAAGAATGGGATCATGCACTAGCCGATTATTTGCAAGCACAAGAACTAGGCTTTCGAGCCAAAATATTGTACTACAGAATGTCCGAAACCTATTTAGAACTCTATCTATTTAAGAGCGGTCTAATCTGTACTCAACAATACCTTGCACAAGATTCTTTGGACGTTAAAATTCATAAACTGAGAGGCGAACTTTTCTACAAATCAAGGGCTTATGATGAGGCCATCTATTCCTTTGAATATGTTATTCAACATTCCATTGATTTAACGCCAGAAAATTATGTAACTTTAGCGGAAGTGTACGCCAAAAAAGGTCCTTCTCAAAAAGAACTTATTTTAGGCGTTATTGAACGAGGTTTAGAGAAATTAGGGGCAAACGTCTTTGTCTTGCAAGAACAAAAATTAAACTATTTCAAAACATTCAATTTAACAAAACAGGCGCTTGCTCAATACGATCTTATTATCAATAGTAGTACTCGAAAAGAAGGTTGGTATTATCAAAAAGCAACTTATTTGTACCAACAAAAGAAATTCAAGGCAGCCAAAATTCATGCAGAAGCAGCAAAACAAGCCTTTGAAGCATTAAAACCAAATAAACAAAAAACTAAAGTTATGATTCAACTCTTAGCTAACATTCATACTTTATTACAAAATTTAGAAAATCAATGAAAATAAATTTTATACAATTCCTGGGCTTACTCTTCTTGTCAACGACTCCCCTTTTGGTTCTCGGTCAAGACACCTTAATTCAAGCTGGAGCAGAATGGAAATATTATGATGCAGGCAATACGCCTTCTGGCAACTGGACGGACGTTAACTATAATGACAGCAACTGGGCAAATGGTTTTGCGCAATTAGGATACGGTGATGGCGATGAGACCACTACTACAGATGACAATACAAGGACGACTTATTTCAGAAAATCCTTTATGGTCAACAATCCTGCACAATACCAATCCATGCGATTAAAACTCCTTCGAGATGATGGTGCTGTGATCTACATCAATGGCACAGAAATTTGGAGAGATAATATGCCTTCAGGAACGGTCAACTATTCAACCAATTCCAGTTCGGCAGTTAGTGGATCAGCCGAAGACGCTTGGTTTAATCGACTCATTACCAACAATCTTATTGTAGGAATGAATACAGTGGCGGTAGAAGTTCATCAGCAAATTTTTTCCATCTTTAATTCTGACATCAGCTTTGATTTTCAATTTTTAGCCGATACGATTAAGCAAGATTCTATCATCAGAGGTCCTTACCTACAGAATGGGACAAGTAATAGCATGGTCGTTCGTTGGAGGACAGCAGATCTTTCCGCTTCTATTTTGAAATATAATACCGATATTAATAACATGATAAGCGTCGTGCAAGATCCTATAAAAAAGCACAATCACGAGGTTTTGATTACAGGACTACAGCCTGCTACCCGTTATTATTACGAAGTTTATAACAGCTCAGACACCCTTTCTTTTGCTGATAGTAGCAAGTATTTTCAAACCAATCCAATTCCAGGACAAGCTGTCCCTACGACTATTTGGGCAGTAGGTGATTGTGGTTCTGCCAATAACAATCAAAGAGCCGTTCGTGATGCTTATTACAATTATATTGGTCCTAACCATACCGATATCATGCTATTTTTGGGTGATAATGCCTACCAAGATGGGACCGATAGTGAGTATCAAAATGCGGTTTTCAAAAACATGTATGAAGCCATGTTAAGCAAAACCGTCGCTTGGTCTACGATTGGAAATCACGATGCCCATTCGGCTAGTCCTTCTAATCAATCTGGACCTTACTTTGACATTTTTAGTTTCCCAAAACAAGGGGAAGCTGGGGGCGTTCCTTCTGGAACAGAAGCTTATTATTCTTTTGATTATGGCAACATCCATTTTATTGTACTTAATTCGGAAAGCTTAGGCAATTTAGGAACTGGAAGTAGTATGTATAGTTGGTGTCAAAATGACATTCAAAATACCAATGCAGATTGGATTATTGGAATATGGCATCACCCTCCTTATACCAAAGGTTCGCACGATTCAGACTTTGAGCCACAACTCTTTCAGATGCGCAATAACTTTTTGCCGATGTTAGAAGCCAATGGTGTAGATTTAGTGCTTTGTGGGCACAGTCATTCCTATGAGCGTTCTTATTTTTTGAACGGACATACTGGTTTAGCCTTTAGTTTTGATGCCGCACAACATGTGGTTGGAGCAAATGGTGATGGTGATGGTAAAATTGGTAGTGATGGTGCTTATATAAAAGAAACGGTCGGACCTAATGCAGGAAAAGGGGCCGTTTATATTACAGCAGGTTCTTCTGGAAAAATATCTGGTGGAGATTTAGATCATCCAGCGATGTTTAGTTCTTTAAATGAATTGGGCTCTTGTGTGGTTGAGGTTCAAAACAACCAATTGGACATGAAATTTATTCGAGAGAATGGGCAAATTGACGATTATTTTACCATTATCAAAAACATACCCATTACGTCAGTCCATTCCGTACAAAATGACAATCGCCCTACTTTGGAAGTACATCCAAATCCAAGTACTCATATTATCAATATTTCTACCAAAGCTACTTTAAAGTTTGTTCAGGTTTTTGATAACAAAGGGACGGAAATTAAGTTTATCAATGGGCATCCAAGCAGCATTAACATTGAAGACTTAGCGAATGGCTTATATATTGTTGCTGGAACAACAGCAGAGGGGCAACACCTATTTCAAAAATTAATTGTTGGAGAATAATTTCTCACAAAAATTATCAAGATAAAATAAGAAGTCCCCTAGAGCAATTTGCTTAGGGGACTTTTGTCTATTAGCGTCTAACTAATTTTCTCTATTTAAGACTCCAGACAAAAAAACTTACAAAGCTTGAATCCAACCTCTACCTCCGCCATTTATTTCATCATCCCCTGTTTGTTCACACTCTAGACTGATCCATTCAGGTTTCAGACTAGTAAAAAATGTTGTTTCTTCTGCAATAGCTCCTCCTATTCCTATAATAGTTGCATCGGCTAAAGTACCCGCATTTAACAATAGTTGTGGTGCTTTCCCTTCATCAACCTCCTTATGTATAGGGCACCCAAGAATAGCCTCTGTAACATTTACAATTTTTAAGCCTGGTACTACTATTTTATAAACATTTCTACTTGAACCTGAAGTGTCTATACCGCTATACCCCATACATCCTATATCATTACCTGTTGCCACTTTATCTCCTCCCGATTTATTTGAAATCCAATCTTGATGAAATGCAATAGGTCCCATCCCATCCTTATTAAACCAAAGTCTTACCATTTCAATAGCCTCTTGTACTGATAATACTTTATATCCTGTAAAACCATCTCCACCTGTAATGGTTTTAGGAGGTCGATTATCCGCTCTATAATAAGTTCCTAAAATATTTTTAGGGTAGCGTTTGGCTAATGATAACTGTTTTCTTTTTTCTTCGGCAACAATTCCTTCTGTTTCTTCCATTTTAGAGATCACTTCCTTTGCTTGAGCTACAGCCTCCTCATCATCAGGGAATAAAACAATAACAGCAATAGGATATGACTCTATAGAAAAATCTGATTCCGAAAGGTTTTTAAAGTATTTTTTTCTCTCACTAAATTTTGCCTTTTTATTTCCTACTATATGTTGCAATCCAATTAATATAGTATCAACACTCTCTTTAGCTAAAGGTCCTACTAAACCTGTTTTATCCTTATCCTTTAGTAACTCTGCTAAATACTCTAAAGATTTAACCCGTTGGCTTTCTTTACACATTATATATCTGTCTATTTATTACATTTTTAATTTATCACCTACAAAAAAATTATGACTACTATTGAACGTGATTTTTTCTAAAACTTAATTAAGGAACTACTCTAGTACATTGTAACATAAATTTTCAAAATTTATTAAGCGAGCCTTTTTGCGAACTTCTTCGTTCTGTCCTCGTTCTGATAGCTAAGGCTATCAAACTGCGGGAGTCCTCGAATTTCATCAAAAATTCTCTGTAATAAAAGTCAAAACTTATGTTACACTGTACTAGTACATTGTAACATAAATTTTGACTTTTATTAATCAAATAATTCCTGAATAATAGTACACTGCTTCATCATTTCAGATGCGCCTACGAATTTTGCAAATTTCATAATTCCATCTAATTCTTCAAGAGCTTCTTTTTTTAGAGCTATAGCAGGTTTTGTCGAACGATCTTGAGCGGCTACATATTTAGCGATTGCCTCTGTTACATTCTTTAAATGTATATCAATTTTTTGGTCTGCTTTTATAATTTTTTTAACGCCTTCCAGAACAGTAGCAAATTTTTCATAATAAGCTTTCAATTCCTTTTGTTCCCCTTTGTCCAATTGTTTAAAATCTTCCAGCCATGCTTTTAAATCCAAATACAAGCCTTTCACTATTTTAGCATCATGCTCATTATCACGAGCAGAAATATAAGTTTCACGTAAAGCTTTGAATCTTTTGGCGATCCCTTGCTTTGTCTTATCTACGCTTAGATCCACGGTACTACTTTCTTCTACAACATCCGAAGACGCTTCGCTCTTATCTTCTTCTATTTCTATTACCTTTCCGTCAATTACAACAACTGCCTTCATTCCCAAAAAGTACTCCTTCATTTCCTTAAGAATTTTAGGCCATTTAGCAGGTGGGATTTTACTTTTTTCATGTGGCTCAAAATGAATAACATTTCCCTTCACATACATCGTCCCCATGGCTGCTTTCTTGGGATCTTGCACCTTTTCATCCATTGTAGAATTCTTACTCTTCTTCATTTCATTTTGAACAAAATGCTTTTCTAGTTTTGGACTCTCGCCAAAAGATAAAAAATCGCCGATTGCTTTTCCTTTATCTTCAAAATATCCACCGATATAATAAAATGGTGTTCGTTCTCCTTCTTTAGAAACAACCTTTTTAATCTTGCCTTTTGTTAAGGCTTTGTTGGCTTTTAGGTCAACATCTTTAACTTTTTTGTTGGTTTTATCGAGTTGGTCGATTTTTACCTTGCATGGAAACATAGTAATACGATTTTGATTGATTTGACAATTTCCTAGATAAACTATTTATTTTAACTAAACAGTTAATTTGTATTATCTTAAAAATAATTTGTTTATTTTATATAAGCAAGAAAATCAAAAAATTTTACACAAATATTTTAATGATTTACATAAAAACACGCTAGAGTTCTTAGTTATCAACTGCTCATGAGAGAGTTCTTGCGTAACATCAGTAATCGAGATAAAAAAGTGGCAGTTAGCAACTCTTAAACTTCCATTTTCAGGAAGAAGTTATTCAATGTTTTTTACTATTGAAACCGACAGCACTAGGCATTTTTAGTTCGATATCTTTGGACATTTTTTAGATCCAAAACAAAAGACCCCCTAAACCAATTGGCTTAGGGGGCTTTTGTTCTTGATTCTCTATTTGAATAGTCCTAACTTCACTTTTAAGTACTTGACCAAAAGATCTCGCACTAAAAATGACTATTTTTATCGCCTATAACCTGATTATTCTGTACACTGTACAAAATAGATCAGATCGCTGTGCGAGTGTTAGCCAAAAAAACTAGAACATTTTCATTATACGGTTTCTTTTGGTCTAGTACTTAAGTAATGACTATGCCACTTCATATTTTTCAATATTTGCCATAGCATTTAATATATTTTCTAACCAACCTTGGAGGCTTTCTCTATGTCCAGAGACAGCATTCCTTACCTTTTGCAAAGCATTACTTGCTTTTTCAAAGATAGCTATAAATTTATCTAGATATTCTCTAGCTTCAGAAGCTTTTATTCTTTGTCCTATGATAAGATTGATCGCACTAGTTATTCCTTTTACAACTCCTCCTATTAATAAAGGAATCGGTGCATAAGGACCAACAAAAGCAGCCGTAATACTAGCAGCAGTACCTACTGCTGTACCTACAAGGTTAATAGCCGCTTGCCACTTCTTGGCTCCAACTTGAAAATTTTCTTCACTCATGTCATTCGCTGGCACAATGCTAGTTAAAATGCGTGAGGCTTGTACAAAACTAGACGACATCATATCAATACTATCAGCAACCTTTGCTGTAGTTTTCATAGATTTAAGTACTGTAGGCAAAGCTGCTGTTTCACTACTTTCAATAATATTTTGAAAGGTATCTCGATATCTTTTCTTATTACCCTCAATATCTACTTTTGACACTGCATTAGCAAAGACTCCAAATTGAGTTGTATTTACATTTGGCAAAAAGATTTTCACATCCATGCTTGTTGTACTATCAGAGATTTTCTTCTCTAAAGCACCTACTTCACTGATATAATAATCAATTTGAGGAGTTCCCTGCGCCTTAGCATCCTTATAGGTAGTAATTGGAGTCTTTTTAGAGAAACCATCTTCAGTTTCTATCTTAGATGCTTTTCCACTACTAGCCTCTCTCCAGTCAATTTCCTTATCTATTCGACTGTGGTATCGTTCTTGCAAAGGAGTTAGCAATGCTGAATAACTACTATCTTCAATAGCCCCCATCATACCATTTACATAATTAACTTTCAAAGGTTCATCAGAATAATCAGCGGTCTCTATCTCTTTCTTAATAATTTTTAAAAGCTCAGTAAATCGAAGCGCATAGAATCGCTCTAAACTCCCAGCCTTAGCCTTAAAGTGTTTTTCTATACTTTCTAATAAACGCTGCATTAAAGTCTCTTTAAAGCTTGCTAAGCTAAACCCAGCTTCTTTTTCCTGTAACTCTTGAACGGTATAGTCTTTTGGGTCTTCTATGACAGAAGGAGCGATACTTATTTCAGGATATTTGGATAAAATATCTATGTTTTTAGTAAGGTTTTTCACATCTTTCTCAAAAGAAAGATTTAAAATCGCATTATTCCATTTTTCACACAAGTTAATCGTTTTCTCTAATGTCTTAGTACCAGGTGGTTTTGTAAATTCTAGCACAACTGTTTTTAATGCCATTAAGGTATCTACAGACCCTTTCATAATGGCAATACCTTTGCCTGCCTCTTTACCATTGCTAGGATTGAGTGGGTTATCATAAGTTGTATCACGAGCAGCAGTAGCTACATCTTGCCCACTGATCGTAGTTGAGCCCTTAGTGAAATTCCGACCAGCAATCGGGTCAAAGGCTGTTTTGAATCCAGCAAGCGCATCCATAGTTGTTGATAAAGCTCCAGGAACATCACTTCCACTAAGCGCTCCCATAGCAGCTCTTATATTTGCAATCGCTGTTTCTGTTTTTCTTTGACTCTGCCAATTGGTAATATCATTTACACTTCCCTCAATCGCTTCTATCGATAAGCTTCTAATAATATTAGCTCTACTCTCAAGTGCCTCTTCGCTTTCTACACCCTTTACAGTAATTAGCGACAAGACAAAGTTATTCAACTCGTTAATGTACTTATGATATTCATTTAATTCTTCAAATATAGAGGCACAACCTTCTGCAAGCCCTTTCGTTGTTTTAAATAAATCATCTCTATACCAAGTAGAATCTTTATCGTGTGTGCTTTGCTCTTTCGCCTTTGTCAACGCTAAAACATTTGGACTTAACGTCATTGGAGCTTCTCCTATAGCTTTTATTAATGCTTTATAAGCCGTTTCGACTCTCTTTGTCCCTCCACTAGCTTCAAAATCACCAATAATACCTCCTACAGCAGTGATCAGTTTATCCATGCCATCCAATTGAGGGTTTTGATCTTCTAAAGCTCTTTTAAATTTAGCAGCAGCATCCTGGAAGCTAGAGTGACTTATTTGTCTCTTAAATTTGTCCGAACTTCCTTTTGTCGAATCAGCCTTTAAACTATTCAATACCGTTACAAATTCCTCTAGATCTTTACCATATTGAAGGTATACCTCTTTTTTATCTGAACGATCTAATTTGTTGTAACATTCTCTAAATTCACGAATAGTGCTATTAATATCCTCTGGTCTCAAAACGACCATTTCCCCCTTTATAGAATGAGTTTTAGTCATTGCTTTATTCAAAGCCGCTAACTCGTCTTTACTAGCTTCTCGCAACATTAAATCCTCTATAGGCATATCAAAGAGATCCATTTCTTTGGAACGAGTCAAAATTTTTGTATTGACTCTAGACTTGTTTTCCAACAAGCGATTATCAAGAGATGGCGGCCAACTAGCCATCAGAGATTGCATTTCTAAAGCATTTTTAGATGAAACTAAATTCGCATTGTCAACTTCGTCATAAAGTGCGTCTACCTTAGCTTTTACACCAGCCCATTTTAAGGATTCAGGTGCTTCGACTTCCTCTATGGCATCGCTTAATTCGCGCATTTTCTCTAGCAATAATCCTACATTTTCTGGATTGTACAACTCTTCACGATTTAATAATAATTCCGTGACTGTATTTGCCGCATCATTAACTAGTCCCTCTTTCTCTGAATATTCTCCATGCTCCCGTTTAAAATGAAGGTAATCTCTTATAGAATCAATAAATTCCTCTGTGTCCACAACACCGAATTCCATTCCCCCAGCTTCCATCATCTCACTTATACGATCTGCCTCTTCCTCTGTCAATTCACCTCCGTCTTTCCATCCCTCAATTTTACTCGTGATTCTTTCCTTTGTCTGTTCTTGATAACTAGTGTGATCCTCTGGCAGTTCTACTACATTTGTTATTATATTTTGATGATCTTTAAGGCCATTAAGGTCTACAACACTATCTCTCCTCCTTAAACTACCGATAAAAGGAGCTGTTTTTAATTCTTCTATAATAATTTCTTCAAGTTCAAGAGAACTACTACTACTAACTAGGGAATGTTCTAACGATGAATCATCCCCACTTTCACCAGAAAACCAATTCATTATACCTTCTAACATAACTATTATCGTTTTTTTATTATTTAAATACTAAAAATAGAAGCAACAACCTTAGACTTGTTCCATAATTTTGGCAAATCTTTCATAAGTACTACTAAAAGCACTATTCAGCTCTTTTCGCTTTTGGCTGCTGTCTTTTAATTTAGCATCCAAGGTTTTCAATAATGTTTCTAAGTCCGCTTTTTCCTGATCATTTGTTGACCAAAAGGTCTCCCAATCAGTAGATCCACTAGCTGCTTTTTTCTTCTGTAGTGTATTAGCTCTTGTATTTAAATTAGTTTTCTCTGTTTCCAACAGAGCATTAAGCTGTACCAGCTCATCATCACACTGCACCAATAGTTTCAAATCTTGGTTAACCCAATCGGTAGTCATTTGTTTCATTTCCTCAACAAACTTTATTAATTGAGCCTCTACTTTTTTTATCGCCTCTAACTCTTGCGATAAATGTTTTTCAGTATCTAATTTTTCTATCTTTTTGCGAAATTCGTCCATTTCCGCAAATTTTGGTAATATCTTTTCTATGTTAGCCATGCTTTTTAGTAAGCTAATAGACTCTTTCTTTATTTCGTTTGCAGTATCTTTTTGAGTCAATGTACTTTTGAAAACATTGTAATAGCTTTTTAAATGAGGGGTAAATTGTTCCATCATTTCAGCACGAGCAGACTCCCAATTTCCCAAAGCTTCAAATAACTGTTTACATATATCTGAATTCTTGTAGTGCAGTTTGATTAATTCCTTGAGCTTATAGCCTCCTTTTAACAAGGTCTTTGTGTCTTCAACTAAACCTCCTAATTTATTGATATCGACCTTTAGGTCTTCAGAATTTTCATATTTTCCTGCTAACTTATTGATATCAGTACTTATTTCATTAATCTCTTGATAAGTGGTATAAGATTTTGCAAAAGCATTCAGTTTTTTACCACTACCATAATCGCCATTCGCCGTATTCCCTTTTCCTCTAAATAAGTTATAAAAGACCTTAACAATTTTGCTTTCTATAAAATCAACATACGCTTTATCCATGCTAGTATCTGCTATCCAATGGTCATACATAGCTTTTTCTAAGTCAGCATAAACAGCATATAGCTTAATAAGCAAGGCTTCTGTAGTATCATCTTGGCTAACATCCATCTGAGCCCAAAATGTTTTTGATAAGGTTAAAATCTTCGCTAAAGGTTTTAGAGATGGCTGATCCGCTGTAGAAAAATGACTGGAAATATTATTCACAATAGACTTTGCTTCGCTACTAATTTGATCGCCCAATCCTTCTATATTATCATCTATCAAGACTTCCTCCTCACCACTGCCCATAGAACCTTCTGTGGTTCCTTCTTCTAATACTTCTCCATCAATTACAACAACTGCTTTCATTCCAGAAAAATATTCCTTCATTTCTTTAAAAATCTTAGCCCATTTAGCTACTGGAACTTTACTTTTCTCATTTGGCACAAAGTGAATTACGCTGTTCTCAACATAGATTTCTCCCATACAGGCCTTCTTGGGGTCTTGTCTATCTTCACCCATCAGAGAATTATTGCTCTTTTTCATTTCATTTTGAATAAAATGCTTTTCTAGCTTTAAGCTATTGCCCAAAGACAAAAAATCACCTACTGGCTTTCCATTACTCTCAAAATAGTCTGCTAAGTAATAAAATGGTGTACGGTCTCCCTCTTGATTAGCTATTTTTTTAATTTTACCTTTTGACAATGCCTTGTTGGCTTTCATGTCAGTATCTTTAACCTTTTTATTGGTTCTATCGAGCTGTTCGATTTTTACCTTGCATGGAAACATAGTGTATTTGGTTTTGATTGGTTAGATAAACAGATAAATGAAGTTGAATTTTTATTTTAACCAAATAGTTAAATTTGATTTTCCTTAGTATACCAAACAATATAATTTATTTTTTTTATATAAACAAGGATGTTTTAATTCTTTACATATTATTATTACAACTCTAATAATAAAGCTAAAACAATATATTCGTCTAAAAAACATCCTATCACAGAAGTAGAAAGCTTATAATTTTAGTCCAACTCGATAAATAATCCTTTTATAATCAATGCTTAAATTACTTTTTTGTCGTTTCTACCCTATCCATCCTCCAAAAAATTGAATAAAAACATATTCTTCATAAATAAGGTTTCAAACGTCTGAAAGAAAATTATTACGCTCAAAATTCTACCATCTACCTACTTCTTAAACTTTTTGTATTTTGATAATTCATCTGCAAAGACAATTTGGGATTCTATCTGTGTCAATAAGTTTCTAGCTTGGCTCAAAGGATGTTCTGGAAACATGGCGTCATAGGCAAGCTCTTCTGAAGCATTCATCAGCGTACCTTTCTTGAATGAAGGATCATAAGGGTCCACAAACCAGTTCTCAAACCCAGCTCCTCCTAGAGTAATTTTTCCTTCTGTTAGTAATTGATTAGAAACTAAGCTATCCCGCAGACCTGTTGTACCCACTTCTACAGCCTGTATTTTAACCACATAACTACATTTCTTAAATGGAATCGTGAGAGACCCCAAGTAAGTCATTCCTGTAGGATTTTGAGGAATTTTAAACATGGTCTTAATCGCAGAATACGTCTTTAAATTTATCAAATCTGCTTGAATCAAACCTCCATTAGGCACCACAATTTGATCTCGATAATAATCCCTCAAAAGATCTATATCCTTTGCCGTTGGCAAATCAGGTTTCTGATCAAAAAAATTAATGGAAAGTGCAATACTTTGCGCTGGATTAAGCCATTGCTGCATCTCTGCCTCATTTTTAACCTGTTCCCATCCAAAATCAGGAATAGAAATGGAGTTAATTGTTGCTTTTTTGCTTTTGAATAAGTTGAACATGGCTTTTTTTTTGGGCTCAATTAGAAGTTTTGTGAGCGTTTAAGATTTAGAATCCTTTTTAAGGCTATGAATTGGGATATAAGTTTTAAGTCGTAAGTCGTTTATTATCAAAACAAAACATACGACTTTCTACTTAAAACTTACGACTCATACCGTCTGATAAAGGTGCCTCTTTTTTT
>CALDEP010000367.1 GCA_937942475.1 uncultured Aureispira sp. | reverse complement strand
TCTTACAAGAGTAACTTTTTGAGAACTTAGGTGATATTAATTGTAAACCATACATATAAATTATTAAATCGTAATGAGACAATACGAAACAACGTTCATCATCAATCCCACACTGTCAGGTGATGAAATTAAACAGACAGCTCAAATGTATGTCGACTTCCTAAAATCGGAAGGCGCAGAGATTATACATCTTGATGAAATGGGTGTTCTACAATTAGCTTATCCTATCAAAAAACGTTCTTCTGGAGCATTCTTTTGGTTAGAGTATAATTCTCCAACTGGAGCAATTATCGACAAAATGGAGTTGGCTTTTCGTCGTGACGACAATGTATTACGTTACTTAACTATCAAAGCAGACAAACACAGAGCTCAATACAACTTGGACAAACGTGCTGGAAAATTTGATAAGAAAGAAGAAAGTGACGAAAAAAGTGAAACTGCTGAAGCGGCTAAATAGTACGTTCAGTATTCATTCCAACTAATTATTAGAAAAATATAAAGCTATAAGTTATGGCAACTAGAGAAGATATCAAGTTTTTGAGCAATCCTAAGATCGGTCAAAAACGCAAAAAATACTGTCGTTTCCGTCGTTACGGAATCAAGTCAATCGATTATAGAGATGTTGACTTTTTGATGAACTTTATCAATGAGCAAGGAAAAATTCTTCCTCGTCGTATCACTGGTAACTCATTGAAATACCAAAGAAAAGTGGCTACTGCCGTTAAACGTGCACGTCACTTGAGTTTACTACCTTATGTAGTAGATAACTTGAAATAAATAACAGCTTAAATGCTAGTTTATTCTTTTTTGAATCTTGATAATTTGACTATAAATCATGGAAATTATATTATTAAAAGATGTTGAGCACATCGGTCTAGCCAAAGCTTTGGTTTCTGTAAAAGCTGGGTATGCTCGTAACTTCTTAATCCCTAACGGATTGGCAATTGTTGCTAACAAAGCAAACAAAAACTCTTTGAAGCAAGAAATTCTTCAACAAGAAGATAGAGCTCAAAAAATATTGGAAGAAGCTAAGGAGTTGGCTGCTACATTGGCAAGCAAAACTCTTAAAATCGCTGCTAAAGCGGGTACTAGTGGAAAAATCTTTGGTTCGGTTTCTAACGTTCAGTTGGTAAACGTGCTTAAAGATATGTTCGGTATTGAAATCGACAAGAAAAAAATCAAACTTCCTGAAGAGGTGAAGATGTTAGGAACATACACTGCTGTAGTTTTTCTACACAAAGATGTACCTGCTTCTGTTAAGTTTGAAGTATATGACGATAAAGTTGAGGCATAATTTAGTTGACTAAATTTAATCCTTAAAAGTTATAAAATCCTACTCAATTATTGAGTAGGATTTTTTTGTTTGAATGTTGTATTTTTTTTATTAAAATCCTATTTGAAGCAACTTCTAGAATAGTCGATGTACTAAATTGATTTTTTTTAGAAGTTCCTTAACAGTTTTTTTTATAAGAAATCTCTATCCTGTGGCGTTTACCAATAAAAAACTCCTTAATACAGCGCTTTCACCACAGGCATGTTTTGTTATTGTCCAATTCGTAGCCCCAAAACAGGCTTCGTAACAATCTTAGCAAGAAGAAGGTTTTACAACTTCGTTATATATTATTATATTTGCCTAGCTAGGCAATTGCGTTTTGTAGAATTTTTTAAGGCAAGTGTTCTTTAGGTATACGATTTTTCAAGTGCGCTCAACGAACGTAGAGACGGACTGTTGTCTATAAAGAATAGATTGTTATCAAAAAAAATGGCACAATTGCTATAGAATTATATACTCCATTAAATCTAAGAAACAATTAAATCCATCGGAATGAGTATTAAAAAGTCTTTTATTGCCCTTCTTTTGTTGAGTCTAAGTACTATGCTTAGTGCTCAAGAATCAGCTATTTATAGAGATTATCAAAAGACCTATAAACGTGGAATGCATTTTTATAGTCAACGACTCTATGGGCAAGCTTTAGAAGAATTTGATAAGGTTGCTAATGCAAAACATCTTTTTCAAGACACAGATGTGCCTATGTATATATTACAATCAGAGCTTCATTCTGGTTTGTCTGCATTGTATCTTGGGCAACCAGATGCTGAAAAGCGCTTGTTGTATTTTATGGAAAAGAATGAACCAAGTTCGGTTGCTATTAGAGCAGGCTTAGCTTTGGGAAATTACTATTATGATCAGAGAGATTATAATATGGCCATTAAATATCTAAGTCAAGTTTCTGATTCGGAACTAACGAATGAAGAAATTATACAGAAAAAATTTAAGCTCGGCTATTGTTATTTTGTAAAGAAAAAATTCAATAAAGCAAAAGCTTTGTTTGTACAAATTAAGGAAGCTAAGACGCAATATTATTATCCTTCTAATTATTATTACGGAATCACAGAATTCTTTGATAAGGATTATGATAAAGCCTTGGGTGCTTTTGAACGTGCCAATCAATCTAGTCGCTATGACAAGATTGTCCCTTCTTATATTATTCAAATTTACTTTGCTAAAAAAGAATATCAAGAGGTTATTAAGTACGGGAAACCTTTGGTTAATAAAAAAGATATTCGAGAAGGGGAGCAGGTGGCCCAATTGGTTGGACAATCTTACTTTGAGTTAGGAAAGTATCGCCAAGCCTTGCCTTTGTTGGAACAGTATGTAAACAGAACGCCTAAGGTAACTAAAGAAGCCTTGTATCAGTTGGGATACACCCAATACAAAACAGGGAAGTACAAAGAGGCGATTGAGAATTTTAAGCAGCTGAATGGCGAAAAAAATCCACTAGGACAAAATGCTTTGTACAATATGGCGGATTGTTTGTTAAAAACAAATGATAAGCCTGCTGCTCGTCAAGCTTTTCAGAAGGCTAGTCAAATGAAATTTGATGCTGAACTGCAAGAAGATGCTTTGATTAATTATGCCAAGTTGTCTTATGAATTGGGTTTTGATAGCGAGGCAATTACGGCATTGCAAAGTATTCCTAGCACATCAGATTATAATAATGAGGCACAAAACTTAATGGCGAAGGTGTTTTTGAACACTAGAAACTATGATAAAGCTTTGGAAACCTTGCGTAAAATGAGCCCAACTGCCAAGACGGTAAAGATGAAGGAAACGCATCAGAAAGTGGCTTATTTTAGAGGGGTGCAGGTGTATAATAATGGCAAGCAGGACGCTGCTATTAAGTTATTTGATGAGTCTTTGACACAAGGAGTCAATATGGAGACAAAAGCGTTGGCTTATTTTTGGAAGGCAGAAGCGTTCTTCAAGAAGAAGAATTATGATGCGAGTATTGATGAGTATGGTAAATTTATGTTGGTTGAAAAGACCTTGAAGCGTTTGCCTGATAACTCTTCTTTGGGAGTCGCCAATTATGGAATGGGCTATTCTTATATCAAAAAGAATGATTATCCAAATGCGTCTAATTATTTTGATAGTACGGTAACGGTTATTGAAGCTAATTTGAGAAGTTATAATGATAAATATGTGACCAATTTTGTTTATCCAGATGCTTTGTTGCGTGCTGGAGATTGTGCCTTGTACTTGAGAAATTATCCTAAGGCTAGAAAGTCTTACAATAAGATTATCAATAATAATTACCCTTATAAGGATTATGCTATGTATCAATTGAGTTTGATTCATAATCTAGAAAATAATCCGACAAGCCAATTGGCTTTGCTGGATAAGATCATTCGTGACTATCCAAGCTCTCGTTATGCAGATGATGCTTATTATGACAAAGGAAATACCTTGTTTAATATGGATAGAAGGGATTTGGCGATAGAGGCTTATGAGAAGCTGTTGAGCGATTATCCAAATAGTGATATGAAGAATAAAGCATTGCTGAAATTAGGGCTGATTGCTTATTCTGTGGGTAGAAATGAAGAGGCTCTAAATTATTACAAAGGGGTCTTTAGAACTGATCCACAAAGTGAAGAAGCTAAAGATGCATTAGCTGCTATCAAAGAAATTTATATCGAAGATGGCAACCCTGATGGCTATTTTAATTTTGTTAATACCGTACAAGGTTATAGTGTAGGAGAGTTTGAGCGGGATTCTTTGATGTATATAGCCGCACAAATTAAGTTTGATAATGCCGATTGGAATGGTGCCGTTGCTAGTTATACCAATTATTTGGATCGTTTTCCAACAGGTTTAAATAGCATTCAAGCGCATTTTAATAGAGGAGAAGCTTTGTTTGATTTGAAACGCTATAATGAGGCGATTCAAGATTATGCTTACATTTCAGATCAAGGAAATTCTGTTTTTGTAGAAACAGCCAATCATCGTGCTGCCAATATTGCTTATTATAGTACTCAGAACTTCCCAGAAGCACAAAAATACTATGGTCGTTTGGAACAAACAGCAACCACAGAAGAGCTGCTTTTTGAGGCGCAACAATTTGGAATGCGCAGTGCCTTTTATGCTTCTGATTTCCAACGTTTGCCAGTGATAGGAGAGCGTTTGATTAATAATCCTCGTGCAACAACGCAGGATCATGCAGAGGCTTATTATTTTATTGGTAAAGCTTATTTAGCACAAAAAGATAATGACAAAGCTTTGGCTGCTTTTGGTAAGAATATACAATTATCTGGAGATGATGTCCATTCAGCAGAAGCACGTTATTGGAGGGCTTATATTACCTACAAAAAACGAGATTTGGATCAGGCAATGAACCTATGTTTCAAAAACAATAAAGAGATTCCAGGACATCCTTATTGGTTGGTCAAGAGTTTTATCTTGTTAGCCGATATTTATGCAGAGCAAGACAATTTATTTCAAGCAAAAGCAACCCTTCAATCTATTGTAGATAATTATGAAGGAGATCAAGATTTGTTGAATGAGGCGAAACGCAAATTAAAACTTGTGACGGATGCAGAGAAGAGCAAAAGTAAAATTAAGCCAGCGAATCTTAATGGAGAGTTGGAAATGATTGAGGAAAATTAAGCCTTGTGCTATAAATTTTTCAGAGAACAACAAAAATTGAACGTCGAATCTTTTGAGCTTTAAAATTAAGATAATGAATTATATACATAAAATAACTATACTGTGTTTGTTTTTGGCGTTTAGCCAAACTGGGATGGCACAAATTATAGACGATACGCAAACGGAATTTTTGAAACCATTCCGTGCTAAATTGGCAAAGAGCAAAAAGTTTGAAGCCACACCACATTTACCAAAGTTGGATACAAATTCTAATAAGAATTTGAATTATGTAGCCCCAACGCATTTATCCTTACTCTCTTATCCTGCGCCTGTTATTCGTCCTTTGGCAATGCCAAAAGGGAAGGATGCAAAGGTGTATAATTTTTATGCAAAGGCAGGGTTTGGATATCCTTTGTCGCCTTTGGTGGAGTTGTCTTATTATAATAAGAACATTAACAAGATTAAGTTTGGAATTAATGCGCGCCACCATTCTGTGATTCAAGGCTATTTGCCTAATCAGAGTTTTACCAAAACACATTTTGATGCCAATGCAACTTATTTTACCGATAAAAGTATTGCCATTGGAGCACGTTTTGAGTTTAACTTTAATACCAATCGTTTTTATGGTTTTACAGACTCTATCGAAACCATTACGATTAGTGAAGATAGCATGCGCCAGCGATTTGTAGATGTCAAGGGAAATATTAACCTATTTAATGGCACCTCAAATAAAGCAAACTTTAATTACCGTGGAGATATTGATTTCTACAGTTATAGCGATGCTTTTGGTTCTAATGAATTTAGCATTACCCCAAATTTAATGATCGAAAAATGGTTTGGGAAAAGCAAAAAAATGCATCAATTGCATCTAGATGTTGGAATGAATTATTTAGCCTTTAATGATGTTCCTGTTACGATTGACAGCACGACTACAACGGCAACTAAGAACATTGTTTTGTTTTATTTCCATCCAACGTTTACCATCAATGCAGGTGATTTTAAAGGACGTTTGGGCGTTAACTTGGGCGTAAACGAGACCAAATTCTTTATTCACCCAGATGTTGAATTGTCTTATTCTATTGCAAAAGGAGCACTTGTTCCTTATCTTGGAGCAGTAGGGCAGGTGCGTCAGAATAGTTTCCGTTCCTTGACGAACTACAACCGATTCTTGGTGTCTAATCCAGAATTGCACCATACGAATTATTTAGAGTTGTTTGGTGGCTTAAAAGGATCTTTTAAGAAGATTAGTTATGATGTAAGAGGTGGTTATGCCATTACTCAAAATTTGCCTTATTTCTTAAATGATACAGATAGTTTAGCACAATTTTCTAGATTTCGTCCAGTATATGATACAACAGGAATCATATTTGTGAGAGGAACATTGGATTTTAGATTGTTGAAGAACCTAGTAGTAGGAGGAACAATAGGCTATAATGTTTACAACACGACGAATTTTGAAAAAGCATTCCATTTGCCTACATTCGAGAGCAATTTCTTTGTTTCTTATGATATTTATTTGAATGGAAAGAAATCGAAACCGAAAAAAGGTGGTCGTAAGGATAGCAACTATTTATCGCTCAAAGCAGAGTTGTTTGTAAATGCAGGAATTCCTTACTTGGATGAAGCGCAAAATGTACAAGTTTTGCAAGGTTTGTACGACTTTAGTTTTAATGTTCGTTACCAAGTTTCTCCAAACTTTGCTCTTTTTGTAGACCTAAATAACATTATACACAATCAAAATCAACGTTGGTACTTGTATCGACAATTAGGATTTAACGGTATGGTAGGCTTAGAATTGAAGTTCTAAAATACGCCTCAAATAAAGATACTAACGCATGTGAATCCAAGATTTGCATGCGTTTTTTTATAAAAAAAGTAAAATGAATCAAGTCGCTTATTTTTGGGTTTTCTTTTTTTTGACTTACGTTGCATCAAATGCTACAGCGCAAGAATGGAAAACAATAGAATCTAATAGAGAGGATACTTTGGTGAGTACAGCGATTTATGTTGATGCAGCGGGAGAACCTATCAAGGATTCAACAGGAACACATCGAATTGTGTCAGAATACAAAGATTACTACCTGCTAAAGTCGGAGCGTTTTGGCTTGCATGGTGAACGAACAGAAGATGAACGGGGCGTTCATAAACAGGTTATTTTTCTAAAGAAGTTTTTTAAGTTTTATGATAAAGCAGGCAAATCGCTGCTCGTCGTAAAAGAGCCTTATTATTATGAACAAAGTAATGCTTCTTACTCTATTTTTAAATACAATGAGCACAGTGATTTATTAGAAGTTCGTTTTTATAAAGATAATATTCTTATAGATAAAAACACGGGGATTTATACAAGGAAACGATCGAAAGCCGTGGAGTCCTATACTGGAATGATTCACAAGTATCAGTTTAAATATTTCAGAAGGCGTAAAGTAATCAAAGAATACCAATATAATATTCGAGGAGATTATGCAGAAATGCGCATATTTAGACGAGTACGTGTTAAGACAAAAGACAAAAAAAAATAAGCCTAGTTGACCTCAAAAAAGTTCTGTTTGCTCCTGTAAACAGAACTTTTTTGCCAATAAGCCCTTTTTTTTGTAAAAAAAACGAGGAACACCCAACCATTTACCCCTTTGACCCCATCTTATAAAGTAGACGTTTCCCAATTTTTGATTTATAACTCAAAATATTAACTTTCGTTCTTTGACAAATCGTGTGGAGTTTATAATTATAGGTAGCTCTTAGCTAATTTTTAGATGTTAGATCGCTTTGCTTTTAGACTTAAAAGTCTATTAATTAGCTTTTTAGTCTAAAATCTAAAAGCAAAGCGATCTAATGTCTAAAATCTAAAAATAGTCTATCACAAAGCCTACTTCTATTATTAGCACACGATTTGTCAAAGAACCTTAACTTTTAAAGAGAAAGCCTAAATGGCTTTATCTTTTGAATATCTCAAGTAAAAGGATATTTTTGCAAAAAACAAATAAATAGATGATCAAGTTTTATCAAGTATTGGGGCTAATAATTGCCATTGGATTCAGCAGTTGTATTAAGGACAACAACCCTTCTCGACCAGCCTATGTGTACATTGAAAATGTTTTCTTTGAAGCTGATACGATGCTTGGGCAAGGATCTTCTTCTTCTAACATTACCGATGTTTGGGTGAGTGTAGATGGACAAGTTTTGGGAGCGAACACGTTTCCTGCATTGTTTCCAGTTATTTTGGACGAAAACTTTCAAACAAATAGCGTTCGAGTTTCGGCAGGCATAAAAGACAATGGGATTACAAATACAAGAACCATTTATCCTTTCTACGACCCTTATATAGAAACCCTTAAATTGGAGCCTGGGAAAACGGATACCTTTCGCCCAACACTACATTACCCTTCTAATGCAAATGTTATTTTGGTAGAAGATTTTGAAGACCCAAATCAACCTATTTTTACGGACGAGCTGGATGGAAATCCGAATACGGAAATGATTACTCAAATGGACGAGGTTTTTGAAGGAAATTATTCTGGTGCTTTAGTTTTGGATAGTGCAAATTTAGATTGTACGGTAGGAACCTCTACCCGTTATTATAATTTAAGGGACATTTCAGCAACTTCTGTTTATTTGGAAATGGACTTTAAAACCAATACGCCTTTTCAAGTGGGGATTATTGCACATTATGGACCTTCAGATACAGAGGTCTTGTACAAAGGTGGTGTGAATGCGACAACTTCTTGGAAGAAGATTTACTTCAATTTAACACAAGAAGTTTTTGGCTCGAATGCAACCGAGTATTCTGTTATTATCAGAGCGCTAAAATATGTTGATATAGAGCAGCCTGAGATTTATGTTGATAACATTAAAATATTACATTTCTAAAAAGCTCAATGGGCTAAAAAAAAGGGTGATTTGAAGTTTTAAAGCTACAAATCACCCTTTTTACGTCCATATACTTAGGAAGCGCTATAAGCTGCAAATTTTGAATTTAATGCAGCCTCTGATTGAAAGCCAACCAATTTCTCCTTCACTACTTTATTCTGAATAAAGAACAAGGCAGGAATGCTACGAACCTTTAATTTTGTAGCCAACTCACTTTGTTTATCAATGTTGACTTTTGCAACCTCTATTTTTCCATCGTATTGACTGGCTAATTTTTCTACAGTTGGTAACAAGGCTTGACATGGACCACACCAATCGGCATAAAAATCTAGCATAACAGGTTTGTCTTGTTCCATCAAACGGTTAAAATCTTGAACACTTTTTATTTCTTTCATGATAATATGATTTTTTATTTCTTATTGTTATTCTTTTAGTAAAACTATAGAACAAAGATAAGGCAAGAATAAGGAGTGTTGTTAGGCTGTTTTTCCTAAGAAGTTGTCAATTTATCCCAAGGCTTGGTTTTGTTATCATAACTAATGTGGGAATTTTGAAAAGCTATATAAAAGACCTGTTTAAGAATCAGAAAGATGCGTTTCTCTAAATTCAGAAGGAGAGAAGCCTTCATTTTTTTTGAAAAATCGGCTAAAAGATTGAATGTCGTTAAACCCAATTTGATAACCAATTTCTGAAATGGGCTCATTGGTATAACTCAGCAAGCGTCTTGCTTCCAACATTCGACGATTTTTGATGCGTTCCAAAGGCGTTTTAGCACTGATCTTTTTAAAGAGATTGGCTAATGTTTTGGGCGATTTGTTGAGCAATTCCGCATATTCGCTCACCGTATGTTTTTCTCTAAAATGTTGTTCTACCAACAAGTTAAATGCTCGAATCGTACTATCCGTACTCTGTTCTAATTGATCAAAGTTTTCTTGTGTTTTATAAACTCTGGTGCAAAGAATTAAAATTCTTTTGAGCATCATTTGTAACATTTCCAATTGCAAATTATCTCTAGATTCCATTTCTATACACAACATCTTCCAAACGGTGCTTAGTATTTCGACATCGTTATCAGCCAAATAAATGATTGGTAAGTTGGAAGAACCAAAAAACAAAGCGCCCTTGCATCCTACCTCACTATCATGGTTGGTAATACAATAAAAAGGAGGATTAAAGCGCAGCAATTGTAAGCCTTGAATGTGAACAGGTTTGATCTTGTGAAATTCAGTAATACAGATAATTTGATTTTTATTAAAGGTGTATTCTACCGCATCGACAACCAGTACATTATCATCTGTATTGAACCATAACAAGGAAAGTTGATCGCTGGTACCTTCTTTTAAAAGATAACAGTTTTCCTTAGATATGTTGAGCACTTCAAAATACTCGTTTGTCTTGCCTCTGTAATTCATGATGCTATTATTTTGATGTATCATTACTCCGTTGAAAACCCGAAGGCTCAGCGTAGCTAAATCGTATTAGTTTGATTATCAGTAGGATGTCCTTTTGTTAATTAAGATACTAAAAATCTGATAATCAAACTAATGCAAGATGCTTTTTTATGTTTTTCATAGAACCTGAAGGCTCAGCGTAGCTAAAAACTAAAAACCACGCAGTAGCAGCGTAGCTAATCAACGGAGTATTAATGTATAAGATTTGGCAAAATATTAAGAATAACTGAATTCTGCATCCTTTCATTGTAAAAGGACGGTAATTTTATTACCTTTGTTCCGAAAATATCTATCTGTACAACCCCATTTGAGGATGAAATCTTGGCGGCTCCCGAAAGGGGTTTTATTTTATGCTTTTTGTGATTACGTAACAGCTGCTTTAGCGTGGTTTGTTTTTGTCATCTTTAGAAGAGTCACCATAGAAGGTCGACCATTCTCAACGTCTATTTTTCAAGACGACAATTTCCTGTACAGCATGTTGGTCGTTCCTGGAATCTGGCTCATGGTATACATCATTTTCGATAGCTATCGGAATATATATCGCATGTCTAGGTTGACCGAATTTACTAGAACTATTTTTTCAAGTTTGTCGGGCGGCTTATTGCTGTTTTTTACCATTTTACTAGATGATTTAGTGAATTATTTAGGCGGTTATCATGCTTACTACCTTGCTTTTGGTGGCTTATTAATCATCCACTTTTCTTTGACCGTCTTTTCAAGAATGCTTTTATTAAGCATTGCTAGTAGACGTATTTATTCAGGCAAATTTTCTTTTAATACTATAATTGTTGGGCAACATCCCAAGATTAAAGCCATTTACTCAGACATTATCAATAGAGAACGTCAATTAGGGTACAATGTCATTGGTTATCTATCCACAGTTCCTAATAATACGCCACATCCTTTGGCGGAAAACTTACCTCAATTGGGGGATGTTGCAGACCTAAATGAATTGGTCTTAAACCATCAAGTAGAAGAGGTGATCTTAGCACTAGAAAAATCAGAACATACCAAGCTAAAAAATATAATAGAGACCTTAGATCGACATAGCCACACGGTTTTGGTTCGAGCCATTCCCGAAATGCGTCGTGTCTTATTAGGAAAAGTAAACATGCCCAACGTAAGAGGGGTTGGTTTGTTGGTTATAAATACCCATTTTATACCCGTTTGGTTGCGTATTATTAAACGTGTTATGGATGTTGTTGCCTCTCTTTTAGTGCTTATTCTGTGTAGTCCATTGTACCTTTTTGTTGCCGTGCGAGTTCGCTTGTCTTCCGAAGGACCTATTTTTTACAAACAAGAACGAATCGGTCGTTATGGAAAGCCATTTATGATTTATAAGTTTCGATCTATGTATTTGGATTCCGAAAAAGGAGGACCTCAATTGTCTTCTGATACCGATGATCGTTGTACACCTTGGGGGCGAATTATGCGAAAATATCGCTTGGATGAAATTCCTCAATTTTGGAATGTACTCAAAGGGGATATGTCTTTGGTGGGACCTCGTCCAGAGCGACAGTTTTTTATTGATCAAATCGCTGAAAAAGATACGAGAGTCCATAAATTGCACAAAGTACGACCAGGAATTACCTCTTGGGGGCAAGTACAATATGGCTATGCCTCTAACGTAGAAGAAATGATTGAACGCTTACAATTGGATCTAATTTATATTGAAAACCTAACGCTAGGTTTGGATATTAAAATTATGATTCATACGGTATTGGTGATTTTTAGAGGTAGTGGGAAGTAGTCTAAGCGATGTTTTGATACCTCAAATATCAAGCATCAAAGCATAAAAATGAACAAGAAACATAAATAATACAGTGCTCTGCTGTATATTTGTCCGCAATTAATTTCATCTACTTAATTGTGATAAGCATTCAAATTATTAAATCAAGCTTTTTTTTTTAGAAATATGAATAATGCATTAGGACGACACATTTTGGTCGAATTTTTTGGCTGCTCAGCAGCTATTTTGAACGATGTTATGATCATCGAAAAATCAATGGTAGGGGCAGCAAAAGCCGCTGAAGCGACGGTTATTAATTCTACGTTTCACCATTTTTCGCCTTATGGTGTATCAGGAGTCGTTGTGATTCAAGAAAGTCATTTAGCCATTCATGCTTGGCCAGAATATCAATATGCCGCTGTGGATATTTTTACTTGTGGAGAAGATGTAGATCCTTGGATTGCCTATGATTTCCTCAAAAAAGCCTTTGAGGCAGAGCACGGTTCCTCTATGGAAATAAATCGTGGTCAAAAACAATTGTTAAAACGCATCAATGTAGATTATTTGACCAAAGATAGAGAACTGGCAGAAGAAGAACTAGATCCTTTGTTCAAGCGTGATGTATGGTTTACAGATAAAGATGAGAACATTGCATTGTCTTTGCGACACAGCGGTAATCTATTGTACAACGAGGTGTCTCCTTATCAACGGGTACGGGTATTGGAAAGTTATGCTTATGGCAAAACGCTTCTAATTGATGATATGGTAATGGCCACAGAGGAAGACGAGTTTATTTATCACGAAATGATTGCCCACGTGCCTTCTTTTGTTCATGGAAACCCAAAACGGGTTTTAGTCATTGGAGGAGGTGATGGTGGTACGGTTCGAGAATTGTTCAGACATGAGAGTGTGGAGGAGATCGTGATGGTAGAAATTGACGAAAAAGTCATCGAAGCTTCTAGGCTACATTTGCCTCAATTGTCTTGTGAGTTTGATAACCCAAAACTAGATTTGCGTATTCAAGACGGCATTCAGTACTTAAAAGAGTGCGAAGAGGCAGCTTTTGATCTAATTGTCATTGATGGAAGCGACCCAGAAGGTCCAGCAGAAGGTTTGTTTAGCCCTGACTTTTACAAGGATGTTTATCGTGCCTTGAAGCCAGAAGGCGTTTTAAATTTACAAAGCGAAGGTCCTTTGTTTAACACAGAAGCTTTCTTGGATTTGAACCAATGTATTGGCGAAATCTTTGGGCGAACTTCTATTGCTTGTTACCTAGCTTATATCTCTACGTATCCAACTGGAATGTGGAGTTTTACGATGGCACAAAAAGGGAAGGAGTTAAACTATACGGACTTTAATTTGGCAGATGCAGCTATTTTCTCTGAGCAACATAATTTGCAATATTATACCCCAGAAATACATTATGCAGCTTTTGCCTTGCCTCCTTTTGTTCGCAAGATGATTGAGAAGCGTGTGGCTGAATAAGTAAGGATAATAGGAGCTTCAAAAGTGCCTGTTATCTTACACAATACTTCGTGCATAAATCGTATCTATTTGATTACCAGTAAAATAACTTTCTGACTCTCGTTAAGCTAAAATACTGGTAATCAAATAGATGCATAGATGTTTTTTTGCTTTTTCGATAGAAAAACAAAAAATGCACGAAGTATTACTTACACGTAGCGAAACAAAACAAAAGGCGAACTGCACCGTGCAGTTCGCCTTCTTTATTTTTGAGTTTCAGAAGCATGATTATTTACCTTGCTTCTTCTTCTTGTCTAATTCTTTTTGTTGTTCAGCCAACAACTCTTGATATTTGGCCATAAAGCCTTTTTTCTTATCGGGCTTGTCTTTGTAGGTTCGTTTTTTCTCTAGTAACTCTGCCCGCAATTTGTCTTTATTAATCAAAACATTTTTAGTAATAAAGGTTTGAGCGATGTTCAACAAGTTACTAAACAACATATAAGCCGTCAAACCTGCTGCCCAACTATTCAAGGCAAAGAAGAATAAAACAGGGAATGCAAATTGCATGTATTTCATCATCTTCATATTTGCACCACCACCTGCTGCTGCTGTCATATCCATTTGCTTGCTGTTATACCACAAGAAAGCAAACATAGAAACCATCCACAACAAGGTGAATAAACTCACGTGATCACCATAAATGTCATACAAGAAGGGCACGTATCCAAAGTCAAAGATCGAATCGTAACTCACCAAATCATCTGCCCACAAGAAACTTTCTTGACGGAAGGAGATAGAAGAAGGGAAGAAACGATATAAGGCAATCCAGATTGGCATGGTTAACAACATGGGCAAACAACCACCTAGAGGATTCAATCCAAATTCTTGATACATTTTCATTTGAGCAGCTTGCATTCCTGCGGCATCATCTTTATGCTTGGCACGCATGGCTTCCATTTCTGGTTTCATAACGCCCATTTTAACCCCATTTAAGATCATTTTGTATTGTAGTGGGAACAATGCCAAACGAATCAAGAAGGTTAATAATAAAATGATAATTCCATAGTTCGAGATGAACAAGGCAAAGAAGTTAAACATTGGGCGAATAACCGAACGGCTAATAAAACCAAAAATACTCCAGCCAAAAGGAATAATACGCTCAAATTCGTTGCCCATTTCAGCCAACTCATTATAATCGTTTGGTCCAATATAGAATTGCATGTCGTAAGCAGCTGATTTCTGATCTCTAGTAGCAATTTCTATTCTTGAGTCCAAAACCTTCAAGATAATGTCCTTATCGTCTACTACAGAAGAAGCAACTTTTGCTGATTTGAAGGTAGTTCCTTCTTTTGCGAACAAACTAGTATTGAAAAACTGTTGAGATTGAGAAACCCATTCTACTTGCTCTTCTAACTCTTCTTCACTGGTTGTTCTACAGTCACAATAATCAAAACCATCGTCTTTATTTTTATAATAAACCGTGGTCATGGTTTTTTCGTAATAAGGATTTTTTTCAATTTTACGAACACGAGTATGCCAATCTAGGATAATGTTTTTATCACGAGGCATAGAAGCGTTAATGCCTTCTAGATTCAACTGATAATCCAAAACATAGTTGTCTTTGATGGTATATTTTTGCTCAATGTATTGGCTTCTATCGTTGGCATAAGCACGCATACTTAGCGTATTGCCCTCTATAGTAGGCTCAAAGTAAAGTTCGCCAGTAGAAATATCTCCTTTAGTAGCACCCGTTAAAGGGATGTAATAAGAGAATCTATTATTAACATTTTCCATCAAAACTAAAGGCTCCTTATCATAAGGATCTTCTGTAAGGTGTTTGTATTGTAAAAATCCTTTGACTTCTACTTTAGCAATCGAGCCCCCTTTTTTGTTGAAAACAATTTTAAGCTTTTCGTTCTCCAAGCTATCTTGACCATCTGTACCGATTGCAGCAGAAGTGAAAATGCCATATTGGCTACCCAATAAATCTTTTTGGAGTTGGGTTTGGATACTATCTTTCTGATAATCGGTTAAAAGCGTATCATTCTGAATTTGTTGGAATTTGTTGTCTGTCTGTAGCTTTGCAAGCTGATCTAAGCTATCTTGAGTCTCTTGTTGTTGGATTAACAGTTGTTCTTGTTCCTGCTGTTCCGCTATTTGTTCTTTTGAGGGACCTGTTAAAATACTGTAAGTTAACCACAACAGTACTAATAACATAATACCTGTAAACGTAGAATTATTTGATTTCATTTTGAGTAATGCGTTCTGATCG
>CALDEP010000366.1 GCA_937942475.1 uncultured Aureispira sp. | reverse complement strand
TTACAAGAATGTCTGTAGCAGATTCCTACTTTAAATAAGTTTATTTTTAAGAGTAAGAATTTAAGACTGTAAATAATATAGCAACGCCACTTCAATTTTTTGAGGTGGCGTTTTGCGTTGCCATAAAGATTCAAAAGAGTTGAAAATAGAAAGAACGTACTTTACTCTACACGACGGTTTTTAAAGTTTGGCAGAATGGGCTTTTTTTTAAACAGATATTAGATCCTAGATCGCTTCGCTTTTAGATCTTAGACTCCCAATCGCAGCTTAATTAGCTACGCTGATTCTTCGATTTGGAGTCTAAGATCTAAAATCTAAAAGCGAAGCGATCTAAAAATAGTCAAAAACTAGCCCCATTTTAATTTTTACAAAAACCGTCGTATAGAGTAAACGTACTTATAAAAATAGGAATTCAAATTACTTAAAAAACGTTATGAAGCGCTTGTTATGGCTGGAATGTAGAGACTTTGAAAAACTAGCTTTAAAAAAGTGTTTTAGTTTTTGCTAAACCCATCAATTTGTGTAATTTGAGCAGGTTTTATAAAACAACGAATAATTCTACTTTAACAGTACCTAATCATTTAACAAAAAATAAAATGGTAGCAGCAGTAATTCTTACTTTTATCATTGGCTATTTAGCAATCGTTTTTGAACATCCCTTGAAGCTGGATAAAACAGTTCCTGCATTAATCATGGCAGCAATTTGTTGGGCTTTAGTATCATTGGGGCATATAGCGCTTCCCGAAGGACATATAGTTGCTCATGGAGCAGCAGGAGGCGCACATGATTATTATAAAGATGAACTAGGACCAACGCTGTTGCATCATATTGGTAAAACAGCAGAAATCCTTATCTTTTTGATTGGAGCAATGACTATTGTAGAGCTCATTGATCTACACAAAGGCTTTTCGGCAATCACAGAGCGTATTAAAACGACTCAAAAGTCAACAATGTTGTGGTTGATCATGCCTTTGGCATTCTTCCTTTCTGCGACTTTAGATAACTTAGCATGTACGATTGTTTTGGTCTCTTTGTTAAGGAAATTGGTTCCTGTAAAAGAAGAACGTATCTATTTCATTGGTTTGGCAGTCATTGCTGCAAATGCAGGGGGCGCTTGGTCTCCAATTGGAGACGTTACAACAACCATGCTTTGGATCAACGATAAAGTGTCTACAACAGGTTTGGTTATTAATATCTTAATCCCTTCTATTGTTTGTGCGATTGTACCAACGTTCTTAATGTCTAGAATGTCCTATATGAAAGGACCGATCACGGTTCCTGAAATTCCTGGAGAAACAGCAGGGCAAAAAGGTAAAAAAGTTAGAGGAAGTGGCATTATGTTAATTGCTGGTTTGGCAGGATTGGTTTTTGTACCAATCTTTAAAGTATTCACCCATTTACCTCCTTATGTAGGTATGATGCTTTCTTTAGGCTTGGTCTGGTTGATCTCAGAATACCTACATCCTGATGAAGATTTTGAAGACAAACACCACTATTCGGCACACAATGCTTTGTCTAGAATTGAAATGTCAAGTATCTTATTTTTCCTAGGAATCTTAATGGCAGTTGCTGCTTTGGAATCTATGGGAACGCTAAAATCATTGGCCATGTCTATGGACAGTGCAATTCCTAACCGAGATATCGTAATTGCTGTTTTGGGGCTAGGTTCTGCTTTGATTGATAATGTACCTTTGGTTGCTGCGGCAATGGGAATGTATGTAGAACCCGTGGATGCTAAATTGTGGCATTTCTTAGCTTATTCTGCTGGAACAGGAGGATCTATGTTAATCATTGGTTCTGCGGCAGGTGTAGCAGCAATGGGAATGGAGAAAATTGACTTCATGTGGTACTTGAAAAAAATTGCTTGGTTAGCTTTCTTAGGTTTTGCAGCTGGAGCAGTAGCCTTTTTAGCCTTGTATCCATTGCTAAATTCATAGTCAAATCATCCTGTTTTAAACTAAAACATGGATTATATATAATATAAACAATTCGTCGATTTTATGTGTTTCAAGCATGTGAAATCGACGTGTTGTTTCTAGTACTAATTAGTTTTAATTAAAGTTATCTAAGGAACAGTAAATAAATAAGATGAACATTTGAATAATATTTTGCCTCAAATTCCACTAAATAATAGCTTCGCTGCTACTTCGTGGTCGGGCGTGTAGCCCGCTACACTTCTCATCTTTAGCATAATTTGAAACAAAAATCTAGCTTCAAATTTTGTTCATCTTATTTATTTACCATTCCTAATTTAAAATTGATAGTAGAAATCTAGATTTTAAACTTCTATTTATTTTAGCAGAGCATTCAAACAAACAAACAAGCATGGCAAGAATTATGGCCATTGATTATGGTATCAAACGGGTAGGATTGGCAACGACCGACCCCATGCAAATTATAGCAAGTCCTTTGGATACTATACAAACAGATAAATTATTAGCTTTCTTCGAATCTTATTTTGCAACAGAGGAGGTGGAGTGCATTGTTATTGGTGAACCAACGCACAAGGATGGAAGCCCAACCTATTTGGAAGGACATATAAAAGGCTTCATTAAACGTTTCTCTAAGGTATATCCTAAGATAAAAATTGAGCGTCAAGACGAAGCCTATACCTCCTTAATGGCTAAGGAGGTGATTCAAAAGACGGTCAAAAAGAAAAAAGACAGAAAGGATAAAGGTTTAGTAGATCAAATTAGTGCTTGCATTATTTTGCAAGAGTATATGGGCTTTCATTAAATATTTCTTAATGCTAGTGAAAATGTTGTTATAGCCTTTTTCCTATTGTATTTTAGACAAAAGTTGTTTTACAAAAATTGTAAGTAAACGAACAAAGTAATTTATAGATAAAACTTTGATTATTATTAGTGCTAATCGAAGAAGAAAATTGAAGTTTTAGCGAGCTAAAACGAGATTTTTTGATAAAGAGTAGTGCAAAAAGAAGTAGGGTTTGACTATAAATTTTTTTGAGTGGTTACTTAATTTAAAATAAATAAATGAGCTTTGTATATCCGTGGTTTTTGTGGGCTTTAGTGGCAATAGCGATTCCGATTATTATTCATCTTTTTCATTTTAGAAGATTTAAAACGGTTTACTTCACCAATGTCAAGTTTTTAAAAGAAGTAAAAGAACAAACTTCTGCTCGTTCCAAAATTAAACATTTATTAGTTTTATTGGCACGAGTTCTGACGATTGCTTTCTTGGTTTTTGCCTTTGCAATGCCTTTTATTCCAAGTAAAGGGGGGCAATCTAGTGCAGGGAATACTGATGTGAGTATCTTTTTTGATAACTCTTTTAGTATGGCAGCAGAGAGCGAAGATGTTCGTCTATTAGAAAAGGCTAGGAGTAGAGTACAAGAGATTGTGTCGGCTTACAGTGTCGATGATCGAATTCAAATTCTAACAGCCGATTTCGAAGGACGAGATCAACGACTGTTGAGCAAAGAAGATGCTTTGACTCGCTTAAATGAAGTTGGAATTACCTACAATGTTCGTGATTTATCCAAAGTATTAGCCCGTCAAAAGCAAGCCGTTAATAACGGAAAAAATACGAATAAAGAAGTTTACATCGTTTCTGATTTTCAAAAGAACATAACAGATTTAGAAGTTTATGAAGATACAACGATTAATTTGAATTTAGTCCCGTTGCAATCTGTTCAAAATCAGAATGTAGCGATAGATACCGCTTGGTTTCAATCTCCCGTACAGAGCTTAAATCAACCGAATCCATTAGTGGTGAAGGTGCGAAATTTGAGCGATAGAGAAATTCCTAACGTGCGTATGAGTCTATTTATAGACAATCAAACTCGTCCAATTGGAACCTTGACCATTCCTGCTCAAACATCGGTTTACGATACCATTGATATTCCTGTTTTGCGGACAGGATGGTATGAGGCGAAGCTTAATATTACCGATTTTCCAATTGAATTTGACAACGATTATTATTTCACATTTAATGTGGATGAGCAAGTTGATATTTTACAAATTCATGGTGGTTCTCCAAATCGTTTTGTGGCTGCTACTTTTAAGGACAACGAATATTTTAAAGCGACAGCGCAGAGTTCAGGACAGTTGAATTATACTGATTTTCCAAACTATGATTTGGTTATTTTAGATGAATTAACAAGCATTCCTTCTGGTTTGATTAGCGAGTTGAAAAACTATGCTGCAAATGGAGGAAATGTAGTCGTCTTTCCACATCATGAAGCAAATTTAAGCGATTATAATAATCTAACAAGACAATTTAACGCCAACAGTTACGGCACTTTAGATACTCGAGAACGAAAGGTTTCTTTCATTAATTTTGAAGAATTTATCTTTAACGATGTATTTGAGGAGCGAAGAAGTAATTTGAAATTACCAATTACACAGTCGAATTTTAAAATTGCAAAACGAGCCTCATCAGGAGAAGAAGTCATTCTTCGTTATAGAGATGGCGGCACCTTTGTTGGTAAATATAGACAGGGCAAAGGACATCTGTTTTTATGTGCGGCACCGCTTGGGGTAGATTATTCTGATTTTGTTAAAAACGGAGATATTTTTGTTCCAATGCTCTATAAAATGGCTTTGTCTGCGACTAGTGAAGACAAGGTGGCTTATGTGATTGGTAAGGATGAGGTTTTGGAAACAGATAATCGTGCTTCTTCTTCTGAATTGGTGTACAAAATGAAGGGGAACAAGGGTGAATTTATCCCAGAACAACGCACGATGGGAAGTCGTGTGATGTTAGGCATGAACAATCAAATTCGTTCTGCTGGCTTTTATGACTTGTTTCTTAAAGAAGGCGAAGCCTTAGATAAGTTTGGGTTTAATTATGATCGAAAAGAGTCTTTTTTGTCTTTTTATAATAAAGAAGAATTAGGCGGACTAGTAGGCGATAAGGTGGCGATTATAGAAGGAACCAGTGCAACCGACTTTACGGAGATTATTACGACTCAAAGCAAAGGATCTGCGCTATGGAAATGGTGTTTGATTTTTGCCTTGATTTTCTTAGCGGTAGAAACTGCTTTACTGCGTCTGTGGAAGGTGAAATAATGGCTTGAATTTAATAAAACTGCTATGGAGATTTTTAATAAAATAGATGCCCTCAAAAAAGAGATAGATGCTTTACGTCCAATATCTAAAGATTTGGAGGCAAAAATTATGCAAAAATTTCGCCTAGATTGGAATTATAATTCCAATGCTATAGAAGGCAATCGCTTGACGTTTGGCGAGACCAAAACCTTTTTATTACATGGCATCACAGCAGATGGAAAGCCTTTAAAAGATCATTTAGATATCAAAGGGCATAATAAAGCTTTGTTGTTATTAGAAGATATTATCCATGAAGAGCGCCCAATTACCGAGTCTTTTATTCGAGAGTTGCATCAAATGATTCTGCAAGAAGATTATTATAATGATGCGATTACACCAACAGGCGAAGAAACCAAACGCCTAATAAAAGTTGGAGAATATAAGCAAGCACCCAATCATGTAAAAACAGCAACAGGCGAAATATTCCGTTTTGCAAGTCCAGAAGAGACACCTGCCGAAATGGATCAACTCATCCAATGGCTGCGTTCTGAAATGGAGAAAGGCGATGAGGAAGCTTTGCATCCTGTTGCTTTAGCAGCTTTATTTCATTATAAATTTATAAGAATTCATCCTTTTGATGATGGAAATGGGCGTTTGGCTCGAATCTTAATGAATATGCTTTTGATGCGTGCAGGTTATCCGCCTTCGGTTATTAAAGCAGCAGAAAAAGAGGCTTATTATACAGCTTTGAGGAAAGCAGATGGAGATGATTTGAAGTCTTTTGTAGCGTATGTGGGAACTGTTTTGGTGGATTCTTTGGAATTGTACTTGAAAGGTGCAAGGGGAGAGTCTATTGAGGACTTGAATGATTTTGATAAGAAGTTGGCTTTGTTTAAGAAGGGCTTGGATG
>CALDEP010000365.1 GCA_937942475.1 uncultured Aureispira sp. | reverse complement strand
ACCTAATGCCGTTACAACAACTTTCTCTAAATCTACCCCTTCTAACATGGTAACATTTAAAGTAGTTCCTGTGATTTCTATCTCCTGTGTAGCATAGCCTATATAACTAAATAATAGAGCTGTTGCTTCTTCTGGTACTTCAATCGAATAATTTCCATCAATATCTGTAATCGTACCAGCCGCCGAGCCTTTCATTAAGACTGTTGCGCCAATAATTGCTTCGCCACTCTCATCCGTTATAACTCCAGAAATAGTTTTCTGAGCATAAACGGTCCCTATAGAGAAGACTAGCAACACTAGCATCGTGTTGAATAGTTTCATAAAAAACCTTTTGTTTTTTGAGTTTAAATAAAAATATAGTTTGCGTACCTAATGTACTTATTAAATTTAGGAAAATAACAGTTTGTTAATTTTTTTTAACAGAATAGTTTGTTAAAGTTATTAGTTTGATTGAGTATTTAATTTTTTAAATATCTGATTTTTAATTACTTATAATTAATTTTAATCTATTATTTGTAATTCGACTCTTTTTTTATAAAAAAAGTATTCAAAGCTTTTAACTGAAATTTAAATGAAAAAAAACTAACCATTAAGTTAAAAATAGAGTTGATCTTTAGGCGATTTGACCCTGTTTTAAATACGGACTTTATAGGCTTTAGCGGTGTAGGTTCACTTCATATAGCTTGGGTTGCGACAAAAAAATAAGCTATCTCTAATTAGAGATAGCTTATAACTATATATTTTGACGGAGATGAAATTTGTACTAAGACGTTAGATCCAAATGTTTAGAAACTTCGTCTATCACAAACTGTCTGTGATCTGTATTGTTTTTGTAATCTAGCTCATTTACATCTAGAATCAATAATTTTCCTTCTTCGTAATTTTCAATCCAATCTTCGTATTTATCATTGAGCGACTTTAAGTAATTCAGACTCATAGTCGATTCATAATCACGCCCTCTTTTTTGAATATGATTCACCAAGGTAGGGACACTAGCTTTTAGGTAAATAAGTAGATCTGGTGCATTTACTTGTGAGCTCATTAATTTGAATAAATCAAAGTAGTTGTGGAAGTCACGAGTTGCCATTAAACCCATTTTGTGCAAGTTTGGGGCAAAAATATGAGCATCCTCATAGATAGAACGATCTTGGATAACAGTTTTGCTCCCTTTTTGAATGTCAACAATTTGTCGATATCGGTTATTAAGGAAGTAAATTTGTAAATTAAAAGACCAACGACTCATATCATTGTAAAAGTCTTCTAAATAAGGGTTATCATCTGTAGATTCATAATTGACTTCCCATCCATAATGGTTACTCAATAGTTCGCAGAGTGTTGTTTTCCCTGCTCCAATATTTCCTGCAATTGCAATGTGTTTTGGTTTCATCGTCTTATTTACTGTCATTACTTAAATCATTATTTGGCTGCCAAAGTAGAGTTTTTTTATAAAAAAGAAGCATACTGTATCTTAATAATGCGAATCAAGAGCTAAAATTAGGTCTCTGATAAATAAAAAGGGCGAATAGGGGCTTCACAAGAATATTTAATGTTGAATTTTTAATGCTGAATGCTCTATAGTATAAGAAAGATTAAAAATTGAACATTAAAAAATGTAAGCTTGTAAAATGAGATCTCCCTGTTTTAAATGTACCATTTATTGATGTTTTAGCCCTTGATTCGAAATAATAGTTATTGATTTTTTTGTTTTTCTAGAATTCGAGAATACTTTTTTATAAAAAAGGAGTACTCCACCAACCTTCTTCTAGTTCAAGAACGTTTTTGAAGTAAGTAAGCAAGGAGACAAAAATCTCCAAGATTTTTGTTCTCTGTAGATGTTTTATGGGAAGAAACATCTGTTTGAGTAAGTTGCTTGGATCTACAAACGCAAATGCTTTACCATGCTTTGGGCTGCCTTTTTGGAGGCGCCTTGATTGCCCAACTTTTGGGACAAAAGTAGATAGTTGTCTAGCATCTCTTGACGTTTAGGTCCAACTAGAATTTGCTGAAGGTCTATCTTTAGCTGCTGAGTGTTTAAGTCGTGTTGGATCAACTCCTGCACGACTTTTTTTTCCATAATTAGATTCACAATAGAAATAAAAGGAACTTTTATAATCCGCTTGACAATGGCATACAGCAAAGCGCCTGCTTTGTAACAAACCACTTGTGGGACTTTGAACAAGGCTGTTTCTAAGGTTGCGGTTCCTGAAGTCACCAAGGCAGCGTGGCTGTGTTTTAGTAAATGGTAGGTTTGGTTTTGTAATAAAGTGACATTGGGCTTTGATTGCACAAAAGGTTGATAAAAATCCACAGAAATAGAAGGAGCACCTGCGATTACAAATTGATAATCTGGAAAATCAGCGACAATACTCAACATGACA
Organism: uncultured Aureispira sp.; assembly: GCA_937942475.1. Lineage (GTDB taxonomy): Bacteria > Bacteroidota > Bacteroidia > Chitinophagales > Saprospiraceae > Aureispira. Next base: position 7,983 of record CALDEP010000365.1, on the reverse strand, counting down.
TGAAGCATAGATTCAATTTCCTGTTTTCGGCTTCCTGGCAACAGCGCTATAATAGGAGTGCTGCTTAATTGATTTTTTTCTCTAAAATTAGGATCTACCTTATGTTCTTTGATAACGTCTAATAATGGATGTCCTACAAACTCAACAGGATAATTGTGTTTGGCATAAAAATCTGCTTCAAAAGGAAGAATGACAAACATCTTGTCTACATATAACTTAATTTTCTGAACTCTTTTTTCTCTAGTCGCCCATACTTGAGGAGAGATATAGTAAAAGATTTTATAGCCCTGTGCTTTTGCCCATTTGGCAATTCGTAAGTTAAAACCAGAATAATCAATTAAGATCAACACATCAGGAGAAAAGGCTTGAATATCTTGGCGACAGAATTTAAAATTTCCTAAAATGGTGGGTAAGTTTTTCAGCACTTGCCCAATGCCCATAAATGCGAGGTCTTTGTAATGTTTTGCCAATACAACTCCTGCTTCTTGCATTAAATCTCCTCCCCAAGCTCGTAATTCTGCCGAGGCATCTTCTTCTTTCAGTGCTTTGACCAAATTGGAGCCATGCAAATCTCCAGAAGCCTCCCCCGATATAATGTAATATTTCATTTTAGTGCTTTACAAAGCGATCAAAAGAGAGCCAGTACTTGTCCTTATACATAGTATACTCCATCGTTATTTTTGATTGGTACTTTTGCTTCAAATTAAAACAAACAATAGAAGGTTTTCTAAATTCTTTGCAAGCTAAAAATAGCGTTCTTAGATGATCTCCTGTTTGGCGACCAACATTAAGGTAGCCTTCCTTGTTGGGAAGGGCTTCTGTAATTTCCTCTTCCAATTCCGTCAAAAAATCATACATTTCTTGATCTGGCATCCCCTTATTGTCTTTCCCATCATAAGGAATTTCAATACGTGCAATCCAAGGATGCGAGGCTTTGCTATCCCAGCGTAACAATTCGTTATTTATCGTTACAATAATGGTATTACCATTCTCCAAAACACCTTCCAATAGCGCATATTCATCGTCATCTGTGTTGTGTCGAATGCCATCGTACTTTTCAATAAATTCCTTTTGTCTCCAAATTAAAAAGTTATTTAATTTTTCAATCGGAATTAATTTCTTTTGTGCGTCCTGTGGAGCTACTAAATCTATGTTATCAATAAGGGTAGCAAAATTAAGCTCTCCCAAAAAGTTATCTAAAAAAATAAAAGTACCATTAGAAATAGTTGTGGCATTCTCTTTTGTATAATCTTGATGAACAAAGGTAATGTCAATGGCATCTGGATGTTCAGGATGCTCGTGATAATAAAAGCTGATGGTATCTTTGTCAAACTCATATTCAGACATTTTTATTCCAATGTCCGAAGAATTTGAAGGCGGTTTTAGAGCCGTAAAACGCCAACCTTTAATAGGAGGCGCTAGGGCAACCAAGGCTTCTATAAAGACAATCGTTTTCAGATCGCCATCCGCTGTGAAAACTAACTCTGCTGTTTCATCATCAAGCATTCCAGCCAAAAAATAAAAGCCCTCGTGCAATTGGTCTAATTGATTAGACAATTTGTTGAAAAGATCAATTTCTACATTACTTCGATTTTTAACAATCTTATGAAATTTTTTTTCTTTTGTTTGGAACCAATTCCAAAAGCGAACATAGTTATTTTTTTCTTGTTTGTATTGGAATAATTTTTTAAAAAAATGCATATATAAAACTATTTAGATTCACAAAGGAATGAAAATTAAATAAAGTGATAGAATTGGCAACGTTTATTTTGTTTCTAATGAGGCGAAAAACGCAGGCATAGCAGCGCTATGACGAGTGTTTTTAACGAAATTAGAAACAAAATAAACAAGACAAGAATGTCATTTTATTTATTTTTTATTCCTAAGACATATCCTCATAACCTGGATGAAGTTATAAATATCTAAGAAGCTATTATAAAGCGGTACTGGTGCAACTCTAATTACATTAGGTTCTCTCCAGTCGGCAACAACACCTTTGGCAGTAATGGCGTCAAAAAATGTTTTATTGCCATTTTTAACTTGAATAGATAATTGACAACCCCTGTCTTTTGGCGATTTTGGAGTGATAATACTAATTCTATCGGTGTCAATATTGAGCAACATAAATTCCATATAAGCCGTCAAGAAGGTGCTTTTTTCTTTTAACTTAGCCATGCCCACTTCATCAAAAAGCTCCAAAGAAGCCAATAAAGGAGTCATAGAGAAAACAGGAGCATTACTCAATTGCCAAGCTTCAGCAGAAGGCATTGCTTTGAAGGTATCTCCCATCAAAAAACGAGTACTTTTGTCATGTCCCCACCAACCTTCAAATCTAGGCATATTAGGATCCTCTAAATGCTTTTCGTGTACAAAAGCACCTGCAATCGCACCTGGTCCACTATTTAGATATTTGTAGTGACACCAAACCGCAAAATCCACGTCCCAGTTGTGTAGTTCCAAAGACACATTACCAACAGCATGTGCCAAATCAAAACCAACCAAAGCGCCAACTTCATGTCCTATCGTCGTGATGCGAGCCAAATCAAAGAATTGTCCCGTATAATAATTCACGCCACCAATCATCACCAATGCAATTTCCTCGCCATTTTCTCTGATAACTTTTTCAATGTCTTCCATTCGCAAGGTTTCCTCTCCATCTCTAGGACTAAGTTGAATCAAGCTATCCGAAGGATTATAACCATGAAAACGAATTTGAGAATCTACGGCATATTTATCAGAAGGAAAGGCTGCTTTTTCAATCACAATCTTGTGTCGTTTGGCAGTTGGGCGATAAAAAGAAACCATCATTAAATGCAGGTTCGTCGTTAAGGTGTTCATAACAACGACTTCTTTTTCTTTTGCGCCAACTACTTTAGATAGCTTTTCGCTAAAGAACTCATGGTAAGGCATCCAAGCGTTTTTAGCATGAAAATGTCCTTCTACACCATGTTTTTTCCAGTCGTTCAACTCTTGTTGTAGGTACTTTTCTACATTTTTGGGTTGCAATCCCAAAGAGTTACCACAAAAATAAAGACTCTCGCTTCCGTCACTGTGTTTGGGAACGTAAAATTGATCTCTATATTTACTCAAGGTATCTTGCTCGTCCATTTGTAGAGCAAATTCTTTACTGGTTTCAAAGGATGTTATTTTCATGTTCTATAGTTAAATGCCTTATTGTTATTTCTAGCGGGTTAAAAATGCAATGCACCAATGCAATAGGAAGTGCATTGGTGCAAAAATGACTATTTTTTGATAAAATCCCAACTGAATGGGGCACAAGAAATCAAAAAAGCCTTGAAAATACTATTTTGACAGACGAAGCTATTCGTAAGCATGTTTATTGTGCTGCCCAAGGATTGGTTGCCCAAACAGATAGTTCTGGAATCATTCCTCTATCGTCCATTTCTAAAACAGATTTGATGCTGTAGGCAATTTCTGTTGGTGTTAATTTATGATCTTCTATCGCTTTTTCTTCTCGGTCAGGATTGTTGAATGCCGTTGGAACTTCGCTAGGATTTACCTGAAGGACACGAATATTCAAGGGGCGCAATTCTGCTTGCCAACATTGTGTCAAGGAGCGTAAGGCAAATTTGGACGCAGAGTAAATAGAACCTCTAGCAAAGCCTTTGAGGGCAGCAGTAGAAGCAATGTTAATAATATGTCCACTACCTTGTTTTTTGAAATGAGGTAAGATTTCTTGTGTTAATAAGGTCAAACCAAACACATTGATAGAGAAAACGCGCTCAAAATGTTCTAATTTGATTTCGCCCAAAGCAGGAAACTCACCAATCCCTGCATTATTAATCAATACATCAATGCCCCCTAATTGTTCCACCGCTTCTGCGGCTTTACTAGCCAATACATCGTAATCTGCTACATCAAAAGCAAGTGCCAAGCAACCAATTTCTTTTGCTACTTTGCTTACTTTGTCGGCATTGCGACCTGTGATCAATACTTTTGCACCAGCTTCTGTAAGTACTTCTGCCATTGCTTTTCCTAATCCAGAACTACCTCCTGTTAGAAGGATTTTTGCATCTTTTAAATTCATTGTATGTTGTTTTATTTATAGTTTTAATTGCTCTAAAGTAGACCTACTTTCTACCTTACAGATAAACCCCCAAAAAAGTTGTTAAAACAAGCTTGTTTTTAAGGAGTTATTTAGAATAAATGGTGTCAGGGCGATGCCCTTAGAAAAGGTGTCGGAGCGATGCTCTTAGAAATGGTGTCAGGGCGATGCCCTTTGTAAGATGCTGCATACATTTCTAAGTGAAAAAATATAGGCTTAAAAATTGTCAATTCTAAATAAATTTGGTTCTTTGATAATTTTTGCCAGCCGATAACAAATGGCTTAAACTTTACTATTTTTTTATAAGTAGAAAGTCATAAGTCGTAAGAAAAATCAATAATAATAAGATACTTCCTACTTATAACCCAAACCCTATTGTTATAAAAAAGAAAAAGAGTAGGCTATGGCAAAAATTGTCAAAGAACCATAAATTTTAAGACTAAAATTGCATTAAAGCTTCATAAACTTTTTGAGTTGGCAAACCAACTATACTATTATAAGCGCCATCAATTTTTATAATTTTAGCTAAACCAATCCATTCTTGAATCGCATAAGCACCTGCTTTGTCATAAGGTTTGTAGGTGCTAATGTAGTAATCAATCTCGCTGGGAGAGAGGTCGGCAAAATGAACATTAGCCACATCATCAAAAACAACTTTTTTGTCCAAACTCAATAAACAAACGCCTGTAATGACTTGATGCACCTTTCCTGATAAGGCAGTCAAAATACGAACGGCATCTTCGTAGTCTTTGGGTTTGTGATAAATAACATCCTCCATCAGAACAATGGTATCTGAAGCTAAAATCACTTTTCCTTTTGATAAATGCGCTTCTACTGCGGCTGCTTTTTTTTGAGCTAAGAATGCAGGAACATCTTTTTTAGGCAAGTCATCTGGAAAGTTTTCTTCTACATCTTGTAGGACAACTTCAAACTCAAAACCGAGTTCTGTCAACAATTGTTTTCTTCTAGGCGATTTAGAGGCTAATAATATACTTGGTTTTACTTTTTGCATGAATAATTTCTTATTTTTAGAATTGTTGGAATTTTTTATTTATTTGCTAATGCTTTACTTTGTTTGAAAGTTGCATTAAATTAATTATCAGTTATATGTAATTTTATTGTTTGAGTTTTTAATAAATTGATAATGAATTTAATGTGAGGTGTTTTTTTATAAATTTTCGTTCTTTGATAAATCGTGTGGTAATAAGTTAAACCACTTTTCTATTAGACAGTATGAGTCGTAAGTTTTAAGTAGAAAGTCGTATGTTTTCTTATTGATAATAAATGACTTACGACTTTCTACTTAAAACTTACATCCCAATTCATAGCTGTCAAAAGATAGCCTAAATTTTAAACTCCACACGATTTGCAAAAGAACCAATTTTTTAAAGAACTAAAAAACCGACAAAGTATTGTTTGTAAGATTACAAAGATAAATTTTTTGAAGAAAAGCACTATTTTTACAAACTTCATTGCTGAAAATAAAAAATAGATGCTTCTTTATATTAAATAGTCTGACTTAAACTTTAAATTTGCCTTATGATGAAATATAACTTAGAATGGCTTTTGAAAGAAGTCGAGAAAGAAAAACGTGTAAAATACATCTATTTTTGGGGACATCAACCTCAAAAAGACGGTTCTATTGGAACAACTTGTATGAGTCAATGGTTTGACGATGATACTTCTTTTGTAGTCGATGGAATCACTTATCAGACCGCAGAACATTGGATGATGGTGGGCAAAGCTCGATTGTTTGATGATCCTGAGATGGTAGAACGCATCTTAGCGAGTAATTCAGCCGCAAAGGCAAAGAAATTGGGGCGTATGGTGCATAATTTTGATACTGAAAAATGGCAAGCCAATGCTTTTGAAATTGTAAAGCAAGGTTCTATTCACAAGTTTGGACAAAATCCACTCCTAAAAGAATATTTACTCAAAACGGGCGATCGTGTCTTGGTAGAAGCTAGTCCTTTGGATCCTATTTGGGGCATTGGCTTGGCTAAAGAGCATGAACATGCAGGGCAACCTGCTTTTTGGAAAGGAACCAACTTATTGGGTTTTGCTCTAATGGAGGCAAGGGATGTTTTGATGTCGAGCTAGTTTATAAGTATCTGATGTTACACAAGAGATTAATTTAGTGATTCAAAACTAAAAAATGGTTTTACAGATTTATTTGAATAATGAATGGTTAATTTTGAATGCTAAATGTTCCTAGCGCAATCGTAGGGCATTAAAAATTAAACATTAAATGGAAGCTGAAAGATAGGAGGATACCTTTAATTTATCCTTGAAAACTTTTTGCGCAACATGAGTTAGGATGAGAATACGCTTTTTGGAAGATATAAAAATAACAGCATGATTAAGTTTTTAGGAGGTACGGTAGCGATCTTTTTATTTGGATATTTAGGCACTTTTTTTGGATGGTGGGGAATTGTATTAGTCGCTACTATAGTGGGATTTGCGATTCAGATTAATGGAGGATTGAGTTTTTTGAGTGGCTTGTTAGGAGGCGCTTTATTCTTTGGTGTTTACACCTATCTTTTAGATAGTGCAAACGGAGGTCAACTGTCTGGTATGATGGGAGAAGTGTTGAAATTTAACCCTTTTTGGCCAACCGTTGCGATTGGTGGATTATTAGCAGGTTTGGGAATGATCACTGGGAAATATGCTAGAGATGCGTTTTTGGGCGTAGAATCTAAACCTAAATACAGAGGTCGATATAGATAGTTTTTAAGTGTTAATAAGAATTTATTAACAAGCAATTTTAATGTAAAAAATGTTCTTTAAGCAATTAGTATTAACCAATATATGGTTGTGAAAAGGAATTTAAAAGATAAAAAATGGGAAAGCCACATCGTTCAGGTTTTGTAAATATTATAGGTCGCCCAAATGTTGGGAAATCTACCTTAATGAATGCTTTAGTAGGGGAGCGTATGTCTATTATCACCAACAAACCACAAACGACTAGACATCGTATTATTGGGATTGTTAGTGACGACGATTATCAAATTGTTTTTTCGGATACGCCTGGTTTTATCAAAGACCCTTCGTACGAAATGCAAGAGAGCATGAACAAGTTTGTTTCAGGTTCTTTTAAAGATGGTGACATCATGATCTTGGTCGTGGATGTAACAGAAACCTATGATAAAGACAATCCTTTGTTCAAGAAATTGGAAGGGGTGACCGTGCCTTTGTTTTTAATTTTAAACAAAAAGGACTTGGTTGAGGAAGCTGTTTTATTCAAAAAAATAATAGAATGGAAAGACAAAGCAAATTTCCAAGAGATTATTCCAATTTCTGCTTTGCACAAAAAAGGAACAGATACCGTCATCGAATGTATTTTAGATAACCTTCCTATTGGACCTATTTATTACCCAAAAGATCAATTTACAGATCGTCCAGAGCGTTTCTTTGTTTCTGAGATTATTCGGGAGAAAATTTTGATGAATTATTATCAAGAAATCCCTTATGCTTGTGAAGTTGTGGTGGATGCTTTTGAGGAAGATGAAGACCCAAAAAAGAATTTGGTACGCATTCATGCGATTATTTATGTCGCTCGTGCTAGTCAAAAAAACATTATCATAGGAAAAAAAGGAGCAGCGATCAAAAACGTAGGCGTAAATGCTCGTTATGCCATTGAAAAATTCTTAGGCAAAAAGGTTTATTTAGAAATGTTCGTCAAAGTAAAAGACAACTGGCGAAATGATGACAAGATGTTGAAGAGTTTTGGTTACAAGGAGTAAATCTTCTAAATGGGAGTAGAACTAACTATACGAGGAGGACTTATTGGGTTATTAATTCTAATTTGGATTTTAGGCAAAGCATTATGGTCTATCCCTTTTTTGTACAAAGAATCGAAATATAAAAAAGGCTCTGAAGCTTATGGAGATTTAAGCATCTTATTAGGCTTTCGAGTG
>CALDEP010000364.1 GCA_937942475.1 uncultured Aureispira sp. | reverse complement strand
TTGCTTTAGGCTGGCATATTATTAAGACAAAAACAGGCAAAAATTTGCACTGGCACAATGGTGGAACAGGTGGCTACACTTCTTCTATGGCAGTTGATGTTGATCACAAAAAAGGCGTCGTTTTGCTATCTAATGTATCTGCTTTTCATCCCAAAACAGGGAATATTGATGCCTTAGTGTTTAAGTTAATGGAAACGCTAGAAGGCAATTCAGAAAAATAAGAACCCAGCCATCAGTTAGTTTTTAATGCTGAACGCTGAATTTTTAATGTTAAATGCTATATAGCATAAAGAGCGTTAAAAATTCAGCATTCAGAATTAAACATTAAACAGTGCTTAAATAAGCAAAGAGAGGTTCTAAATTCTAATTGAAAAAACTTTTTGCGTAGCATCAGGTATCAATCGTTCAATTTCTTAAAATAAAGGAAAAGCTCGTTCTCTTTTTCCTCCAGCATTAGCCCATCAAATCCTAGACGTTTAAGATACCTTTCAAAGGCTTTGAGTTTAAGTTTATACTTTGATTTGCCAATTATTAATTCTACAACTCCTTTCTTTGAAGTAGGGACGATTGGGAACACTATTTTTCCAGTAAACAAATGATTGCTCAATAATATATCGGTTCCTATACCTGTCCATTTTTCTTTTTTGTAAGGAATGACAAAAGTTGCCTGCTCTATCATCAAACCTTCAAAATTGCTTAAAGGATTATAACGACGAATAAATTCCTTCGCTAAATTGGCTGGTTTCAGATCAAAGGCTTTCGTTAAAGTATCGTATTCATAATGCAAGCACCTGTATTTTCGAATAGAGTCCTTATACAACAACAAGGGATAGCTGGTTCGCATTTTCGCTTTAAATGCCTTACTTTCGGCACTACTTAATAAAGCTTCTTCAAAATCAAATAAAATACCCGTTCCTGCTATTTCACAAACAGGCAGATAAATATCGTAAAGATTTCCCTCAAAGCCTTTTGCATTAGAATACGCTAACCCGCCTACCTGTGCCAAAAGGGTATTTGGAATAGAGACCTCAATGCTATCTGAATCGGATGCTGGCTTTTTAGGATCTAAAATACGAAGCATCTTATCTGAAAATTGAAGACCAATCGTAGTTATATTTATTTTAGCCTTTACTTGTGGAGGAATGTAGTAACGATCAAGGGTTTGAGTCCTCGTATTTCCCATCCAACGGCTAAAAAAACAAGCTAAGCGTTCGTTTGCTAGACTATCTCTATCTGCGGTTCCTTTTTCGTCTAAAAAAAATTCGTTGATAATAAAATCAAGAACGTTTACTTTATTCTTTTTCAAATTATCGACATAAATTCCACCATTTCCCCTCCAATCAGAACTAAACGAGTCTAACTTTATCCTTGTCTTGTATTTTTTATTTATTCTACCCATCCATTCCCAAGCATCTCTCAAGGTATCTTTTACAATCAACCTTTCTGAGTTTATCAAACTCCCTAGGATCTCTTCCTCTCTTTTAGACGCTATTTGCATCAAGACTTCTAAATAAGCTTTGGGTGACGGCTTAAATTTTTTATAATTAAATTTGGTGTATTTTAATTTGTCCTCGTAAGTGATTTCCAAAGGAACTCTATGAATATAAGATTCCTTTGTACAAGGCGTTAAGTTGATTCTAAAGTTATCATTAGACGTAGTTACAAGAAGTGGGTCTACAGTCCAAGCTTCAAAAAAATATCCTTGAAGGTTTCTACCTCCAGATGTAATAAGGTTTCCCATGAAAATAAAACCATAGGTTTCTTTACCGCCCAGCAAATCAAAGCCCGTGAATTCTGTAAAGTCATCATAGGACACGACCTGGTTTAGGAGCTGCATAGATGTTTTAAAATCTTTACTTTCATCTAGGTATGTACAAGTACAATTACTGGTATCTACTTCTGTATTAGATGGATACTGGGCAAGTAAATTATCAAAAATTAATACAGCACTTATTAAAAGAAGCATTATTTTTTTCATAGGTTTTTTATTGAAAGGGACTCTGTTTTTTACTTAAAATTGGGTTCAAATTTCAAGTCCTGCTAAGGAACGTGTAAAAAATCCTTTTATTTACAATACTCCCCCAACACATCGCCCATTTCGGGATAGCCCAGTTCTTTTGACTTTTGAAAATCTTGGCAAGCCTCTTCCTTCTTTTTTAAGGCTTGTAAAGCTAAACCTCGATAATAATAAGCATAAGAATTACTTGGATCTAATTTCAAGGAATAAGTACAATCTCTTAGAGCAGCTTCGTAGTTTTTTAGGTGATAATAGGTGTAACCTCGATTATTATAAGGATAAGGTTGTTCAAAATCCAATTTGATCGCACTGTTATAATCCTCTAAAGCACCTTCATAATCGCCCTGTGCATCTTTGACCATTCCTCGACCACTGTAAGAATACCATATTTCAGAGTCAATTTCAATCGCCTTACTAAAATAGCTTATTGCTTCCTCATATTTCCCTAGCCCTCGCTTTATTTCAGCTATATTATGATGGGTATAAAAATGATTGGGTGCTAAGTCGAGCACTCTATAATAATCTTTCATAGCAGCTTCTGTATTACCTTGTGCATTTTTCACCACACCTCGATTATAAAGGGTTTGATAATCTGTTGGATCTATTTCTATAGCTCTATTATAATCCCGAATACTGCCTTCAAAATCTCCTAAATTTCGCTTACAAATCCCTCTATATCCATAAGCATAAGGATATTTAGAATCAAGTTCTATGGTTTTATTATAATCTAACAAAGCCGATTCGTATTGCTTTAAGGCATCTTTTGCCCAAGCTCGTTGATAATAAGCCTCTATAATACTAGGATTCAGTTCAATTACTTTCGTATAATCTTCAATTGCTTTTTCGTATTTCCCCATCCGATACCTAGCCGTCCCTTGGGCATAATAAGCTTCCCAATAATCTGCTTTGAGTTCAATGGCTCGCTTAATAAATTGAAGGGCTTTTTCATATTTTTCTGCTTCTGCATTTTCTATTCCTTTCTTGTAATAATGCTCTGGCGTTTGCGCATAAATTGGCAAAACAAACCAGCTTAATAAAAAGAGATTTAGAACAATTAATCGCATGGTATGAGGTTTATAAAATAAATAATAGGGCTAATAATAACTACGAATTGACCACTTCTGATGCGATGCCATTAGAGACCTGAAATTGCTTAAAATCGGTTCCTAAACCTGCTACAATTTGTGCAATTCGATTTTCGTGTGTGTCAGTAATGAAGATTTGTCCAAAATCACGTTCCAACAGTAATTCTAACAATTGTTGGACTCTTTTTTTGTCTAATTTATCAAAAATATCGTCCAACAACACCAAAGGCGCAACGCTGGATTCTTGGCGCAACAACTCGTATTGTGCTAACTTGAGGGCTAGTAAATAAGATTTTAACTGTCCTTGGGAAGCAAATTTCTTAACGGGATAATCGTTGATGAGTAGTTTTAAATCATCCTTGTGAATGCCCTTGGTGGTTCGTTGCAACCAAGTATCTTTTTCTTGGCTTTGTGCTAACAAATCTTCTAATTTTTGCTCGGATAGCTGGGATAAATATTCTAAATTCACCTGCTCTTTATCTCCAGAAATGATCTTATAATAAACCTGGAAAATCGGCTTTAATTTTGCAATAATTTGCTGGCGTTCTTGATGAATATAATTCGCAGGCACCAACAATTGTTGGTTATAAACGTCCAACAACTCAAAATTAACCTCTTGAGGATGTTTGAAGCTTTTCAGAAAGGCATTTCGCTGTTGCAACACCTTGTTGTAGGTCATTAAATGATTGAGATAATTCGTATCCAATTGCACCAACAAAACGTCTATAAACTGACGTCGATTTTCACTTCCTTCCGTTATCAACAAGGTATCATCTGGTGTGATCATTATCATCGGAAACAAACCAATATGATCCGCTAGACGCTTGTAAGCGACCTTGTTTCGCTCTATAACTTTTTTAATCTTAGGAGCATATTTACAGACAACCAGTTCCTTTTTTTCGCTGCGCTGCAAGATACCTTCTATCCTAAAAAAATCTTCTCCATGTCGCACCACTTGCCGATCAGGCAAACTAAAATGACTCTTGCACATGCACAAATAATGAATGGCATCCAAGAGGTTCGTTTTGCCCATACCATTCTCACCAACAAAACAATTGAGCTTTGTTGAAAGTAATAGGGCTTGATTTTCGTAATTTTTAAAATTACTTAGTTTTAGTTCCTGAAGGTACATTCATTTAAGCATTAGAAAGTGTTTCAGAAATATCGGCATTATAAGCTTGAAAAGCAGGCAAAACTGCTGCTAAAAAGCCAATAAACAAAGCGCCCAATCCCAAGTACAACTCTTCTTTCAAAAAGATAAAGCCTGAAAAATTATATTTATACGTTTCTTCTAAATCAGCAGCCATCGCCTGTACGCCAATATGACTAATTAACAAACCCAAAATCAGACCAGCAGCAGCGACCAAAATACCTTCCAAAATAATTATAACAAATAACTTAGCAGGTGTCGCTCCCATCACTCGCATCAATGCCATTTCATAACGACGCTCTTTTAAAGAACTATACAAAGAAATAAACATGCTAAATGCAGAAATAAGAATGATAATAAAGGCTAAAATGGTCAAAAAATCCATTCCAAGTCCTGTCATTTCTAACAAGCGTTGCAATTGAATCGCAGGCTTTGCATAACCCAAACTTTCACTATTGTCTTCTATAATTTGTGCCGCTTCTACCACTGCACGCATAGACGTATTGCCTTGACCGTCTTTTTTATATTGTACCAAATAGGCCGTGACCTCTTTTCCTTCCTTAGAAATAGGAGGCAATATCTTCGCTACCTTGGGTTTATGATCGTGTCCTTCGTGGTCGTGTGCGTCTCCATGATCGTGTCCTTCGTGAGCGTGTGCATCTCCATGATCGTGTCCTTTATGATCGTCTGCGTCTCCATGATCGTGTCCTTCGTGAGCGTGCGCATCTCCATGATCGTGTCCTTCGTGATCGTCTGCGTCTCCATGATCGTGTCCTTCGTGATCATCTGTATCTCCATGATCGTGCTCGTCGTGGTCGTGCCCATGATCATCGTGCATTCTCCAAACGGTAGACACATTTGTCAAAATCAATTGATCTAAGATTAAATTGGTTTCTTCCAAAATACCAACCACCTCATAAGCATACGTTTCGTGTACGTGTCCGCCTTCTTCTACGAGACCATGAGAACCATAAAAATTGTCTCCTAATTTTAGTCCTAGTTTCTCGGCTGCTCTAGCCCCTACATTCACCTCCAAATCGTTATCTACCAAGCGACCTTTAGCGACTTTAGCATTAAAATGGGCAACATACTGACTGTCTGTTCCTACAATTCTAAATCCATTATAACTATCGCCCAATGCCAAAGGAATTGCCTTTTCAACATAAGGGTTTTTCGTCACCACAAACGATTCTTTTAGTGGAATATTTCCAGTTGGTGCATCAATGTGATAGACCGAAGATAAGATCATTTGCAAAGGACTTCCTTTAGCACCTACAACCAAATCTATCCCTTCTATATTTTTATATAAACGATCTTGAAACTGTTTGTTTAACAAAAATAAAATCGAAGTTAAACTGACTCCTAATGCCACTAAGATGGTACTTAGTAAGGTTGAAAATGGTTTATCAGCAAGATAATTCCAACTTAATTTTAATAAATTCATTGTGTATAAAATTTATGAAAGTTGATCGCCCAAAGCTTCTGAGATCCCCCCTACAAATGAGGCATTCAAAGCATTTTTTTTTGTCAGAAGTCGAAAAATTCTACCTTGTCGTAGAATCGTCGGTTGCCAGGCCTTGTTTATTCATCAAAGCTTCTTCTTTATTTCTTTTGATAATGTTAGCCACCCAGTTTGGAACAACAATCGCTCCGACCAATAGATAAACATAATACGTAAAGGTACGCCAAATCGTTGCCATAATCACCATTAAGGTTCCTGCTGCTGCAATACCTGATGCTTCTGTTGGAATGTAATCAAAATGGAAGGTTTTAAAAGCATACTCTGCCACACCAGCACCACCTGGACTTGGCATTACTGCCATAATTACATACATAGCTTGTTGACGTGCATAAATAAATAATTGCTCCCAGAAGGCAGAAAAGTGCAATTGCCCATCCATTAAATTATTATAATGCGCTTGAATTTCAGGATTCGGCGAATAAGCAACAAAGGCAATAATTAGACAATTCAAAACCATAAATCGAGAAGCCCAAGCACACATGGTACTTACATAAGTCCCTATGTGAAAACTCCACTTTTGGCTTCTTAGTTCTGCCGAAGCCAAATCCATATCATCCGTTATCTTGATTGCCTTCTCTCTAAAACGGTTCAAAAATGGTATTTTACAGAACCAAAGCAATAGGTTTTCTAACTTTTTAGCGTCAATTAATACGCCATAAAAGAAAACGCCTCCATAGACCAACATCAAACTGTAGGCACATACAAAAGCAATTCCCCACTCGCTATCATGTAATAAATGAGCGACGGTATCTGATCCTGGTTGAATCATTAAGGGACCAAAAAGGAAAAAGAAAACGAGTAAAGCAGATAAAAAGGAAAACGTATCGACAATGACCGTATACAAAACAATCATGGCTGTTTTTCCTGCCGCTAATTTTTCTTGTGCAATCGCAAACATTGCCACAGCAGCACCTCCAACACTCGTTGGCGTTACAGCAGAGCTAAATTCCCACATCATCACCAATTCAAAACTTTTTTTCCAAGTAAAAAATCCATTGGTTATGATTCTCAAACGCACCATATAACAAAAGTGACGAAAGCACATAAAAAATGCCGCCATTCCAATCCAAATAAACACATGGTTGCTAAACTCAATTTTGCTAAATTCATCTGCCTTAAAATCTTTGACAAACATATACACAACCACTGACAAGCCAATCATTGCAGCCAAGAAGATTCTAAATGGGCTAATAGAGTTTAAGACTCCTGCACTTTCTGCTTCTTGTTCCTTGATCGACTGGTTTTCTCCAGATTCCGTTCCGCTCATTGTTGTTGTTTATTTTTTTGATATAATTTATTGTCATTAATTCGGTAAAAATCTTATTAACTGATGTTACGCAGAACTCTTTTATTCCTATAGAGAACCCGAGATTTGCTTCTTGAACCCTTGTTTTTATTTTTAATGTTGAATGCTGAATTTGTTTTAAATACACCTCTTCAAATTTTCAAATAGGCAAAATTTTAAATCAAAAACCTAAGCTATTCTTCTTCCTTAGAACCCAATACATGCTCAACAGGCGGTGCTTTGATTTCAAAGTCATTAAAACCTCCCTCACCTTCTACAAAGATAATGAGTTCTTGTTGCATCAAGTCTAAAATTGCTAAAAAAGTAAAAATTGCATGCAATCGATTTTCACACGCACTAAAGATACTTTTAAAAGAGAGTTTCTTTTTAGTATTCAAATTATTTAACAAAAAGTCTCGTCGCTCTTCAATCGTATAATGAAAATGCACCACAGTATGCACTGTCTTCTCTGTTCTAAACTCAAAAGTAGACATCACTCGTTCATAAGCTTGCAACAAACGAAACAAAGAAAGATTTTCTAATTCTGCATCTGCTAATGCCGCAGAAGTCATTTCCTGAATTTCATCTACAATATTCCCTCGATGCGTTCTTGCTGCACGAGTCGCTTCCATTTGTCGCAATTCTTCCAGAACTTCTTTGTAACGTCGATATTCTAATAATCGTTCGACTAATTCTTGCCGAGGATCAATTTCGTTGCCCTCTTCGTCCAATTCTTTTCTAGGTAGTAACATTTTAGCTTTGATTCGCATCAATGTCGAAGCTACTAAAATAAACTCACTTGCGGTATCAATGTTCAACTCTTCCATTTCTCGCAAGTATTCCAAAAAATCATTGGTAATAGAAGAGATTGGAATATCATAAATATCCAATTCATCTCGTTCTATAAAGAAGAGTAGCAAGTCAAATGGACCTTCAAACTCAGGAAGTTTTATTTTATAAGTCAACTTTGATAATTTTTAAGCGTAAAAAGGGTGGAACAAGTCAAGTGTTTTTTAAATTCAAGAAGAACATTTTTTTGCGTAAAAATTTCTCTAATTGATTTTTAACAACATAAGTTTCGTACATTAACAAACTAACAATCAACTAGGTAAACCTTTTTTCATTAGTTTTTTGAATGAAAACCAAAAAATTGCACAGACTACTAAATTAATAGTATTAACTTTGTCGTTAAAGCATTTTAGGGTATAAAAAAGAAGATTTATCTTCTCACACAAAAATTAGACACAAAATTAGGGAAAAATAATATTAATGGAGCTAAAAGATCAGATAGATTTAAACAATCTACCAAAACATGTTGCCATCATTATGGATGGAAATGGCCGTTGGGCAAAACAACAAGGTAAAGCACGCGTTTTTGGACACAAAAATGGAGTTCAATCTGTTCGTGAAGTAACAGAGGCAGGCGCAGAATTAGGCATTAAATATATGACACTATATGCCTTTTCTACAGAAAATTGGAATCGTCCAAAATTTGAAGTAGCCGCTCTTATGACGCTCCTAGTCTCTACGATTCGAAAAGAGATTGCTACGCTAAATAAAAATCAAATTCGCTTACAAACTATAGGAAACGTCAATATGCTTCCAAAAGCAGCTCAAAGAGAGTTGTCAGAAGCCATTGAACGCACCAAAAACAATAGCCGAATGACACTAATTCTTGCCTTGAGTTATAGCTCTAAGTGGGAAATTTTGGAAGCGGTCAAAGATATTGCGAAACAAGCCGTGGATGGAAAAATTGCGGTGGAGGATATTGACGAAGATAGTATCAAACACGCCTTGAGTACAAAGGATTTTCCAGATCCTGAATTGATGATTCGCACGAGTGGGGAATCTAGAATTAGTAACTTCTTGCTTTGGCAGTTGGCTTATGCAGAATTGTTCTTCACGCCTGTTTTTTGGCCTGATTTTCGCAAAAAACACTTTTATGAAGCCATCCTTAATTTTCAAAACAGAGAACGCCGTTTTGGAATGACTAGTGAGCAAATTACAGATACTGGCAATTAAAAAGGGCCCTTTTAGCCTTTTTTTCTTGTTTTAAGTGAACTTTATTTCACAAGTATTAGTTTTATTAACTCATGTTACGCAAACAAATATTAGGTTAATAAAAATTCAACATTAGACATTTAACATTAAAACAGTGGGTTCTTTGACAATTTTTGCCACAGCCTACTCTTTTTCTTTTTCATAGCAGTAGATATTTGGTCGT
>CALDEP010000363.1 GCA_937942475.1 uncultured Aureispira sp. | reverse complement strand
ACTAACTTTAGTAAAAGAATAACTAAAGTAATGCGTTTGTTTATTCTTCTTGAGCTACTTCTGCTTCTTCTTTCGCTTCCGTAGAACGTAGTGCACGTGGTATCTCAACTGAAGCCAATGGAATTCCACCAGAATTCATAATCTCAATGCCATCTGCTACTTTAATTTCGCGAACACGGATAGACTTACCCAACATTAAGTGTTCTACATCTACTTCAATTACTGAAGAAAGTTTGTCTGGAGTTGTTTTAACTTTTACCTTACGGATTTTTTGCATTAAAACACCACCTACTTTTACACCTTTAGCAGCACCAACTAATTTGATTGGAATTTCTGCTTTCACACTTTGTCCTTCTACCAATTCCAACAAATCAACATGTTGAACAGCATCCGTTACAGGGTGAAATTGAACTGTTTTGATGATAGCACTATATTTAGTTCCATCTAACTCAACTTCTGCAGTTCTAAATTCGTCTGTATAAATTAAATCACGTAAAGCCTTTGTTGTAAGACTAAAGTGATGGTTTTTTTCGCCACCGTAAAGAACGCAAGGTACCAAACCTGCATTGCGTAGTGCTTTTGTACTTTTCTTACCTAAGTCAGTTCTTGAAGTACCTGTTAATGCGATCGTTTTCATCTGAATATTTATATTTTATTCTAAGTAAATACTTTTCTTTTTGGACGTGCAAAGATAAAAAACTATTCATCATATTCAAAAGAAACCTTACAATAGTTAAACCTTTTCTACTAAAATATAACACAGCTAGATTAACAACAAAACACAAAGTATTAATAACCAGTAAATTAAAAGTAAAAAGTTATTCTTAAAATAAAAACAAAAAACACCTTTTTTATTTTATAAGTTCTTTCAAACGCTTTATATTTTGCTGATTTTCGTCTAAGTTAATTGCGTTGAGAATATCGTTTTTTTCTCGTTGTGTTAAGTGCAAGCTCAAGGACGCTCGTTCGGTCAAAATCGTTGGTTTGTACACAAAATTAACCACATCTATTTTATCATATCCTATTTTAGATTTCAAGTAAGAGACATAGGCATCATGGTGATAATTTTGAAGGGCATCTAAGGCAAAAACGGGTCCCAAAGGATTAAAGGCTAACTCGGATAAAGACTTTGTTGTCGTTTCGGCAATTTTCTCTGCTTGGGCATAAGAACGAACGGATATAATCGTAATGCCACTTGTATTCTCTCGAATCCATTTTCTAAATATAGCCGCAAAGCGGGTAGCGGTTTCTAGACCAAAATTATCTCTAAACCCAGCATCCACCAAAGTGGTCACAGGATTGGTCGGCATTTGTACGCTTGGAAAAATAAAGGGAAAGGTCGCGTTCATTCTCAAAGCAGTCGCAAACCTCAAATTAAGTGGGTTGTGTGCCGAAAACAAAGCGCCATAATCAACGGCATCTATTTTTAAATTACTCCCCTCTCCTTGATAAGAAAATGGCGGTCGCATCATATAACTAACTCCATGTGGCGAAATGACCATCATTCGGCTGTCGTTAGAAATTAAAGGCGTTAAAAACATCATTGGGATCAGTGCTTCTTCTTCTGGCTTTTTATAATAATTCAAAGACTCACCCAATAGACCTTCTGTATTTTCAATAAACTGTT
Organism: uncultured Aureispira sp.; assembly: GCA_937942475.1. Classification (GTDB taxonomy): domain Bacteria; phylum Bacteroidota; class Bacteroidia; order Chitinophagales; family Saprospiraceae; genus Aureispira. The sequence goes on along the minus strand of CALDEP010000363.1, from coordinate 7,863 downwards.
GTTCAAAGATATAACCTCGATCTTGTCGATAAGTATAGCCATTTACTTCTCGATTTACCCAAGGGATAAAGATATCATTCACTAGAAAAGTAAACGCCAACGAATTCATTAAATCCTTAGCCGTATAATCCAAATACTTTTCATCGTAAAGATCAATGTCTTCTCCTTTTTGTTTTTGGTGGTACAATTCCCGATACAAAGAGGCGCCCCACATTCCTCCAGAGGCACCTGTCATCAAAACGGTGTGCTTCATCAACTTCCCATTCAGCGACTTGTCGATTTCTCTAATCACATGATTGGACCACAAACTTGCCCGAATCCCTCCCCCACTCACGCAGAGTAAAACTAATTTAGGCTTTCGCAACAATCGACTTTTGCCAAACTTATTGCGCCAACGTTCCAAGATTTCCAGCGTCGCCTTACTATCTTTTCTGTAATTTTCTTTAGAACAAATAGAATCCAAAGCTTTGACAGAATACTCTGCATAAGGAACATCATAATTCAAACCATAAGCACTATTCTGATACGAAAACCAGCCCCAAGACATCATTTGACTAACAAAGAAAAAAGTGGTGACCAAGAACAAGACTTTCCATTCTTCCATCCAGTAGGTCAGCGCTCCAATAATGGTTGTAATAATAGACAAGAGCAACAATAAACTAGCCCCTGCTGGAATTCTAAAGTGTTCGTACTCCACTAAAGCTGCCATTAAGATTAAAGCCGTAATACTCAAACTTTGAATCACCAAAGCATTGGCATGATTCTGCCGAAATACCCGCTCTAACAACTTAAAGTTATAATGCTCTACATTCCGTACAATCCGCCACTGAAAATATTCTGTTAGAAAAAAATCAACCCGCCAGGCATTTTTATAAGGTCCATTATCCATGACATTTAATTGCCGTTCTTTTCGTTTCACGACAATTGCCTTCAACATCTTTGATAATTTCAGCTTATTTAATTTTCGATAGGTCTGCATGTCGGTATTCGTGTACTGAAAATACAGCATTGAACTAAGCACCATGACAAATGCGCCCAACAAGAAACCCAAGCAATAAAAGAAGATGCTATACTCCCCTGTGTATTCATTGTACCATTGAAAATGTACAATTTTGAATACATAGAAAAAAATAAAGGCAACAGGGACAAAAAAGTTATTAAAACTAAATTTTGCAAAAGGGCGATACAAGGAAGCCAGAAAAGGAAAGCGATAACTGTTTAAAATATAAATACTAGTATTCCACGCAATGAAGAAACTGCCATAAGCCAAACCTATGATAAAAAAACTCCAGAAGGTTACTTTCCCCATATACTCTGGATCTAAAAACATCTTATGGAAACCCATAGAGGAACCTATATTTCCATTCACAATAGCAAATAAGATTCCCCAAAGACTCAACAACAGGATGTTGTGCTTCAATTGCAATTTTATCAACTGAACTGGAAATGTATAATAAATATTTACTAATCGTTCTTTCATTATATCCTGAGTGCCTATTCCAAAAAAATACTTTCGTAAATATAGTATGGCACAAGCATTGCCATGTATATTTATAGTTTAACTTAACAAGCAATTCTATTTTGTTAAATACTTAACTTTTAATGCATACCGAATGTTACTAATAATCAATGGCAAAAGTTATAAAACTGCTAGATTTAACTTTGTTTAACGTATTCTATTAAGGCTTAATTTGCTTATTTTTGAGAAATACAATAATAAATTTTATTTTTGTATCATCCCCAAGGTAAAAATTTGCTTTTAGAATCCCCATAGCAGCTTCAAAATAATACTAGATAGACTATGAAACAACTTATCATACTCCTCTTAGGCATTTTCGTCCCAGTGCTACTTGTAGCTCAAATCGACTCTGTCCGCTATACACTTTCCGAAGATCGGGAATTTATAAAAGAGTCCGATTTTACAGGCTTTACTTTTATGCCTTCAGAAGGCAAAATGAGTACCGCCCATTATCCAGATCCTATTCCTGCTGGAGTGGTTGCTTTCTCCATAAAAAAATCTTATTTGATTATTGATGAACGAGCAAGGTACACTCCTAAAGGCATTGTTGACCCTCCTACGGAGGACAAACCTTACCGTTTGCGTATCGCTAGCATTGATAAAATAAACTATGGTTATCAACTAAATTTGGTGGACCCTGACAATAGAGAACTTCAAGGATACCTAAAAATTTATATAGATGGGATTAGCCAAGTTGATATGCTAAAATATCGACCAAGTATGGCAGATCCTGAACATAGTTACGTTATTGCAAGAACCAGCCAGGAACAACTGCTTGAAGATGGTAAGTTTTTCACACATCAACAAGATTTTGATGCAAGAACCTTGGACGAGCTTTGGGGAAAAGTACTTTATCCTTTCTTGAACATCCAGAATCAATCTAATTTGGAGTCTCGTGTGATTTCTAGAATTTACCGTTCCCATGATATTGATGTACGTTTTGAAGAAGAAACTGTTATTAGAGGAAAGAAAGAAAAGATACTTCAATACATTATTTTCAATCAAAAAGATGGCAGTCGTCGAAAGTTGTTAGTCAAGAAGTTGAAGGAAATCATGCATCAAAATAGAGATAGCAAAAGAACCGTTTTGGAAGTAGAAGTTAAAGACGAGGCGACTCAAGAAAATTTCTTTATCTTAATGCATCGTGGTGTCAAATCCTATCTCAAAGCAATTGAGCTTCAAGACGAAAAAAATAGACAAAGTTTAGTGTATTATGAAATGCGTCGAGGAAAGCGAATTATAGAATAAGTCCTCTGCTCTCCTTAGCTTTTAGATAATAAAGCGCATCTTTGATAAAATAGCTTCTATGTAAATGAGAATTTATACCTTGTGTGTAAATTTCTCAAAAGTATAGTTTTTAAGCTTCCTACTCAGCGCCTCCTTTATTATTATGAAAAATCTGCTCTTGTTCTTATTTGTATTTCTCTGTAGTCTATCGACTAAAGCGCAAATAGACAGCCTACCTCCTACTCCCCCTAAAAAAAAGCTGGGCTTCTTTGAAAATGCGCCTAGTTTCAACAAAAGTAGATTTTGGACCTTAACAGGCCTTGGTCTTGTTGGTTATACTGGCGTTACAATTGGACTAGATAGAGCTTGGTATGCGAATTATCCTAGAGGAAAATTTCATTTTTTTGACGACTGGAATGGTTGGCGCCAAATGGACAAATTTGGTCATGCTATGACGGGTTATTTTGAAAGTAAATGGGCTGGCGATTTATATCGCTGGGCTGGTGTCTCTCAAAAAGAAGCTGCTTGGATTGGTTTTGGAACGGGCTTGCTCTTTCAAACCACCCTAGAAATGATGGATGGATTCTCAGAACAATGGGGTTTTTCTTGGGGAGACATGGGGTTTAATCTAATTGGATCAAGTTTGTATTTAGGGCAAGAACTCCTTTGGAAAGAACAACGCTTTCGTCTAAAAATGTCGGCACATCGCCCACAATACTCCAAACAATTATTCCAAGCAAACAACAGCATGGCAACGACCTCCATTGATGAGCGAACGGCTGCTTTGTTTGGCACAAGTCCCGCAGAATTATTATTCAAAGAGTACAATGGTCAAACCATTTGGCTTTCTATGAATATAGCTTCTTTCCTAAAAAATCGTCCTAATAACTTCCCTCCAGCCTGGATCAATGTAGCGGTTGGTTATGGGATTGAAAACACCTTTGGCGCAGAAAGCAATACTTGGGAAGACAAGACAGGCAATCAATTCACAGCGCCTTCAAAATACCGCCCACACAGTCAATTTTTCTTGTCTCTAGACATTGACTTTGAACGCATTCCAACCAAACACAAATGGCTAAAAACTGTTTTTGGAATCCTCAACATTTTCAAAGTTCCTTTCCCGACTTTAGAAGTCAATACTTTGGGAGAAGTCAAGTTTCATGCTTTTTATTTTTAATAAAAAATTTAGCATAAAAAAAGTCATCCACGACATTCGGGATGACTTAATTTTTATACGATATTGTATGCTTATTCTTAATAACTCACGTTACGCAAATATCTTTTTAATACTACAAAAGCTTATCCTTGATTCGTCCACCTTTTTTTAATGTTGAATTTTGAATGCTAAATGCTCATTGAATAACAATAGGGCATTAAAAATTTAGCATTCAGCATTAAACATTAAAACAAAAATTTGAAACCATTTATAGATATTGGCGATCTAATTAACTTTTTGCGTCACATGATTTAATAAGAATTTCAAGCTTTATTTTGTAACAGGCGTAACTTTAAACCCTTCTTTTCTTAGCAAACGGATCACGCCTTTTTCGCCTCCTAAATGTCCTGCACCAACGGCATAAAAAGTAGGCGTTTCTTTAGAAATTTCAATAATTTGAGGAATCCATTTCAGATTTCTATTGTCTAACATCTCCTCTTGGCTACCCATTTCTTCCAAATCTCCTTGCATTGATTCCAACATACCATCTACATCTTGATCTTTGTAAAACGTAACCATTTTAGCAAATTCATTTGCTCCAGTATCTCCTTTTTTAAGGTTTTGAATCATTTCCAACAAGCCTTCTGCCTGAACCTTGTAAGGAATAGAATTAAAGACCGCCATTTGATCTGCCACTGTTTCCAAACCACCAAAAGCCATATCTGCTTCTTGTGCCTTAGAAGTCAACTCCATTTCATACATTTTGACGGGTCCATCAATCATTTCCATGTACAACAAAGATTGCAACAACATTGGTTGCCACGTTTGAGCCATACCAAAGGTCATTTTTGCTTGTGGAGACGTTGCCTCTTTTGTAAAATACGTTTCAATGATTTTATAATCTTCCTCTGAATACAAATCTTTCAAAGATTCTCCTCCTTTCATAGGAGCCAACTGCATCATCTGAACTGCCATCACCATTTGCTGGCTCATGTCCATTTCCATGACTAGTTTTTTCGTCTTTTTAAATGCTTTTTGCATCGGCTTATCCCAAAAGAAATCATCGGCACCAATCATGTGAATGGTTCCAAAAACATAAGAAGGTTTAATTCCTTTGCCTGTAACTTTCCATAGTAAACTTTTTTCTAATTTTTCATCTTGGGGAACAGGAGCGTCTTTTTGTGCAAATGCAGGCGCATAAGAACAAGCCCAACAGACAGTCAGGACTAAAAGCGTAGAGAGTGTTTTAAACATTGACATAGTTATGTATCGTTTTTATTTTGAATGATATTGATCCTTGTTTCTTTCTCATAATAATGTAGATCTGATTCAAAGAGTTCAAATTCGTTGCCAAATAACGACCAAATGCCATATTTACAGGTTCAAACTTATTTTAAATTCGTCAAAAAAGAATTAGAAGAAAATTTTCAAAACGAAACTAAAATGACAATAAAAAATATACTTATGTGATTCACATCACCAACTATATTAAAATCATAGCTTAATTTTATCTGACAACAAAAAAAACACTCTTTATAACACTTAAACTTATAGCATGATCCATACACATCAAGTTGTCATTGTAGGAGCAGGTACCGCAGGTATAACGGTAGCCGCTCAATTACAAAAAAAAGATAGCACCTTAGATATTCTCATCATAGATCCTGCTACGACACATTATTATCAACCTGCTTGGACACTAGTAGGCGCTGGCACCTTTGATTATCAAAAAACAGCTCGTCCAATGGCTGCTTTAATTCCCAAAGGTGTAAAATGGTTAAAGGAATTTGTAGCAACCTTCCACCCAGAATCCAATAGCTTGCAACTGAGTAATGGAAATACTGTACAATATGATTATTTAGTTGTTTGTCCTGGCATCCAACTTGATTTGGATGGCATTGAAGGACTAAAAGACACCATTGGCAAGAATAACGTTTGTAGTAATTACGTAGATTCAAATTACACTTGGGAAGTTTTACAAAATTTCAAAGGAGGAAATGCCTTGTTCACCCAACCTGCCACGCCTATAAAATGTGGTGGTGCGCCTCAAAAAATCATGTATCTAGCAGATGATTATTTTCAAAAGCAAAAAGTAAAAGATAAAACAAATGTCCTCTTTGCAACACCTGGTTCTGTTATTTTTGGGGTAGCAGATTTTGCAAAAACACTGATGCAGGTTGTTGATAGAAAAAATATCAATTTAAAGTTCTTCCATAAATTGGTCAAAATTGATGGTCCGAAAAAATTAGCGTATTATGAAATTACACTACCTGATGATAGCGAAAAGTCATTAGAGTATAATCCAAATGAAAACGTAAAGGTTCAAGAAATTTCGCAAAAACTAATTGCGATTCCTTTCGACATGCTACATTTGGCACCGCCTCAATCTGCACCAGATTTCATTAAAGCGTCCCCCCTATCCCATCAAGAAGGTGCTAATAAAGGGTGGCTCAATGTAAATCATGCGACTCTACAACACAATAATTATTCAAATATCTATGGTCTTGGTGATTGTGCTGCCTTGCCTACTGCCAAAACAGGGGCAGCCATTCGAAAACAAGCTCCTGTAGTTGTTCAACAAATTTTTAATATGCTTAACAACACCTCTACAGAGCTAACCTACAAAGGCTACTCTTCCTGTCCACTAGTGACGGGTTATGGCAAAATGGTTTTAGCAGAGTTTGGTTATAATAATGTTCGTATGTCAGATCCTCTAATTTCCAAATTTGTAGATACCTCAAAAGAGACCTATAGCATGTGGCTATTAAAAAAATATGGTCTCCCTTTTCTGTACTGGAACTTAATGCTAAAAGGAAAAGCCTAACAAGCACCAGTCTTTGACCATTCTAAATATAAATCTCATTTCTAGGTACAGGACGAAAGGTATTTCATAAAATAAAATAGAGTAACTACCTAACATTTTGTTAGACTTTAGATCGCTACCGCTTTTAGATACTAGATTTTAGACCCTATTGAAACTCAATGAGATCTAAAATCTATCAGCAAAGCGGTCTAAGATCTAAAAGCGAAGCGATCTAAATATTTTATTGAATAGACCTTTGCTCTAAATTATTAAATAAAATTTTTGTCCTGTACATAGAGCTCAATTATTAAAAAACAAAATAAAATAAAATTATGGAATTGAATGAAGAGCAAGTTATCATAACCATGCCAAGAATTGGAGATCCTGCGCCTTCTTTTTCAGCCGTTACGACTCAAGGCAATATCAATTTCCCTTCCGATTATCATGGAAGTTGGAGTATTCTATTTAGTCATCCTGCTGATTTTACACCTGTTTGCACGTCTGAATTTATGACTTTTGCCAGCTTAGAGACAAAATTTACAGCGGTTAATTGTAAGTTGATTGGTTTGTCTATTGATGGCTTGTACAGTCACATTGCTTGGTTGAGAACCATCAAAGAGAAGATTGAATACAAAGGCATGAAAGATGTCGAAATAACCTTTCCTTTGATTGAAGATATCACCATGAATGTTGCTCGAAAATATGGGATGATTCAACCCAATGAGGATAGTACAAAAGCTGTTCGAGCCGTATTTTTTGTTGACCCTAAAGGTGTTATTCGAGCAATGATCTATTACCCCTTGAGTTTAGGTCGAAATTTTGACGAACTGTATCGAGTGATTGTTGCCTTACAAACCTCCGATGCCTTTGACGTCGCTACACCAGCCGACTGGCAACCAGGAGATGATGTGATTATTGGCCCAGCGGGTTCTTGTGGTACCGCAAAAAATAGAATGGAGGATGCGGACATAGAGTGCCAAGATTGGTTCTTCTGTACCAAAAAATTGTCTAAAGAACTTGTCTTAGATACCATTCTTAACAAGGAATAAGATCTAGGATTAAAGCCTAGTTAGATTTTTTTTATCTACAAACGAGTTTTGAGCCTTAAACTCAAAGCTCGTTTTTTGATATAGCTATTTATAATACTTCGTGGAGTTT
>CALDEP010000362.1 GCA_937942475.1 uncultured Aureispira sp. | reverse complement strand
TTTTCTATTTTGTTCTTTGCTTGACCAAAGAACCAAAGTCAAGGGCTTGGGACTACGATTGGATGGCTTTTACTGCTCGAATACTGTATTTAGCGAATGCTGCGCCCGCTAAATACGGACGTATTCTTCACAGAAGCCATTACCCAATCTTCGTCACGCCCATTCAAAGCAAGTCTAGTATATTCATAATCAATTTGTAACTCATATACATTCATGCTGCTAAGATTTTAATAAAAGTATATTCACAATTCCTACAACAAAGTTATTAATAAGCCTTTTAATAATCTATGACTTCCATCAACTTTGATTCTGACTTCTGGCAACAAAAACTCATCTTAATTGATAGTAGAAAGTTAATTTTTCCTAGGCAAAGCATCTTTTTTGCCATCAAAGGTCGCCTTACCAATGGGCATCATTTTATTGCCAGGCTCTATGAACAAGGCGTTCGACATTTTGTATTGAGTGAAGCCCTTGCTTTAGAAAATTATCCTGAGGCTAGCTTTATTATTAGCCCAAATGTTGTTCAAGTTTTGCAGGAATATGCTAATTATCATAGAGCAAAATTTGAACTTCCCGTCATTGCAATTACGGGAAGCAATGGCAAAACGATCTTGAAAGAATGGCTTTCTCAGTTATTAGAACAAGATTATACACTCGTCAAAAGCCCCAAAAGTTACAACTCTCAAATTGGCGTTCCACTTTCTGTTTTGGCGATTAATACACAACATAATTTAGCTATTTTTGAAGCAGGTATTTCGCAAATCAATGAAATGCAAGCCCTTCAAGCCGTCTTAAAACCAAGTATTGGTATTTTTACCAATATTGGAAAAGCCCATGCTAGTGGCTTTAGTAGTTTGGAGGAAAAAATCAAAGAAAAATTATTGCTATTTAAAGAAGCAGCCGTTCTAATTTACAGCATCAACCACGCTCCCATTCACCAACAAATCACTGAAATTTTTACCAATAGTACTACGCAACTTTGGTCTTGGGGCGCTTCTGTGGAAGCTAAAATTCCTATTTATACACAAATAAGAACCCACAAAACTTTGGTTCAAATCCATTGGGAAGGGAAAATTAGCCGCCTTGCGATTCCTTTCACCAATGCTGCTGCAATTGAAAACTGTTTGCATGGCATCGTCACTTTGCTCTATTTAGGCATTCCAATTCAAGCACTAGAACAACGCATTGAAAAGTTGCGAGATGTACCCATGCGTTTAGAACTCAAAGAAGGGATTAACAATTCTCAGATTATTGACGATAGTTATAATAATGATTTAGAAGGCTTAAAAATAGCCTTGGATTTTTTGCAACAGAAACACAAAACTAGTCCTGACTATAGCAAAACACTCATTTTATCTGATATTCCTGAGTTCAAAAATCATCTACAATACAAATCTATTGCTCGTTTATTAGAGGAACATCAAATTCAAAAATTCATTGGTATTGGACCTGTTTTATCACAGGTGCAAGCTTACTTTAAAGCCATAGATGAAGCCTATTTTTTTGAAACAACAAACGATTTGATCCAGGCGCTTGGTTCTAAGCTTTCTTTTTATCAAGAAAGTATTTTACTCAAAGGCGCTAGAGCCTTTGAATTTGAGCGCATTGCACAGCAACTCAAAAAACGGATTCATGGAACCATCCTAGAAATTAATTTAGAGGCGGTGACCAATAATCTGCAAATTTACAAAAATCAACTTTTGCCTGAGACAAAAATGATGGTTATGGTCAAGGCTTCTGCCTATGGTAGTGGTTCTTATGAAATTGCGCAATTGCTGCAATACAACCATGTTGATTATCTAGGCGTTGCTTATGTAGATGAAGGCGTTGCCTTGCGAAAAAGAGGGATTCAATTGCCTATTATGGTGATGAATAGTGCCGCTTATGAGTTTGAGATCTTATGCAAGCATGGTTTAGAACCTGTTGTTTATAGTTTGAGTATGTTAAATGCTTTTCTACAATTTTTGACGACAAAAGGGCTAGAAAAGCCTTATCCAATTCACCTAGAATTGGATACAGGAATGCATCGTTTAGGTTTTGTGGCTGACGAAATACCACAGCTTTTGTCTATTTTGAGTCAACAGCAAGATGTATTAGACATCAAGGGAATTTTCTCTCATTTAGCGGCTTCTGATGAGCAGCAATATGAATCTTTTTCTAAGCAACAAATTCAAAGTTTCCAAGGTTTAGCGCAGCAGATTGAGCAACATTTGAGCATTCAAACCATCAAGCATTTATTAAATTCCGCAGGCATTACTCGTTTTCCTAGCCATCAATTTGACATGGTTCGTTTGGGCATTGGTCTCTATGGCATCGATCCCAACCAACAATTAAGCTTATTACAAAATGTAGTTTGCCTAAAAACGTCCATTGCTCAAATCAAGACCTTGGACAGCAAAGAAACGGTGGGTTATAGCAGAAAAGGAACACTAAAACAGCCTAGCCGAATTGCGGTTTTGTCCATTGGTTATGCCGATGGTTTTCTAAGGGCTTTTGGGAATGGCAAAGCGCAGGTAAAAATCAAAAATCAGCTTGCTCCTACCATTGGAAATATTTGTATGGATATGTGTTTTGTTGACATTAGTCATATTCCAGAAGCAAAGGAGGGCGACGAGGTGATTGTATTTGACCAAAAGGAAATGATTCAAGATTTAGCGGCTGTTTTGGAGACTATTCCTTATGAAATTTTGACAAATATTAGTGATCGGGTGCCTCGTGTTTTTTATGAGGCTTGATTTGGGATTTGGTGGTAGATGTTTTTACTATATATATATAATCCTACTCCAAAAAAAAAGTCCATCAATTCAGTGAATGAATTGATGAGTAGTGCATCTTATTATCTTACACACTACTCATCACTCATTACAACAATATATTTATTATTCAATCCCATTCAAATCACCTGATTCTCTACGCTCTATATCCCTATGCCTGTTTTTAATTATTAAAACAACTCCGATTGTGATAAGCGCAAGCATCAACACCAGTCCAATAATTCCAAGAATAAAAAAAGGAAGCGCCATGTGAGCCACGAAGTAAGATGCTATTATTAATACAATACCTCCAAGACCTAGCATAATTCCAATAACGATCAAAAAGCCAGCTAGTGGACCAGAATGAAATGGAGAATTGGGTTTCTTTTTGTCACTTTTGAGCTTTTTGCGATATTTCTTTTTATTTTTTTGTTTTTTGTACTTCGACTTTACTTTGGTCTTTTCAACGGGAGGATGATAAGAAACGCTGGTAGAGGCGATGGACTGATAATTTCCTCCTTCAGTCTTCGGCGTAACGATATTAAAACTAAGTGCAATTATAAAGATAAGTAGTTTCATGGTATTTTTTTAGGTGAAATAATTTTCGACTCAAATATACTTTTTTTTACTTGAAAATTTGCAAAAATGGAGGCTG
>CALDEP010000361.1 GCA_937942475.1 uncultured Aureispira sp. | reverse complement strand
AAATCATGACATTTAGCAACTACCCTTATGTTTTTCCCAGACTCGCTAATCAATAACTCTAGCAAATCTCTAGCTTTGGATTCGTCATCAATTATAATAGCTTTTATCATAACTCTATAGGTATTTTAATTTGTACTTTAGTACCTGTGGAATTTCCTAATTCATCCATCAAATCGGTATATTCGATACCCAATTCAGTATGTTGTAATTCTTGTAATAAATGGAGTCTTTTTTGAGTTGCGCCTGTTGAAAAGGAGACTTGTTGACCTTGCTGTATTTTTTCAGCAGCAGCTCTACCAATTCCATTGTCTATAATAGTACAGTAGAGTAAATTATCGTTTAATTCAAAAACAATCGATAGTTCTTTATTTCCAGATGCTTTATGGAGCAAGCCATGCTTAATCCCATTTTCCACAAAAGGCTGAATAATCATAGAGGGAATTTGGACATTAAAATCATCAGGGATTGAAATTTGATAATCCAACTTATCATCCAAACGCATCTTTTCCATATCTAAATAGCTAGTCAATAGCTCGATTTCTTTTTCCAAAGGAATAAAGTCTTTATCTGAATAGTTGAGTGTTTGACGAAGTAATGTCGCAAACTTGTTGACATATTTATACGCTTCTTTGTTTTTGTTGTGTCGAATTAAACTTTGGATAGAGTTCAGTGCATTAAAAATAAAATGAGGGTTCATCTGACTTTTGAGAGCGGTCATTTGTGATGCAATAAGATTCTTTTGTAGTTCATTTTTTGTCTGAATTTGACTTAATCTGACTCGATAAAGTACAAAGCCCAAACCAAGCAAGGCAAGAGCAATTAGACTAAAAAACCACCATTTAAACCAAAAGGGTTGGTCTATATAAAACGAGAATAAAACCGTCTTTGTACGACTTCCCAAGTTATTTTCAAAATAGGCTTCAATCCTGTAATTACCATGCTGCAATTCTTCTAAATCAATTTGAGGTTTGCCCTTTATTACTTTCCACTCTTTCTTATTTAGTCTCCAATATAAAGTTCCTTCAACGGTAAAAGAACGAAGGTTGAATAGAACACTAATATCGTTTTGAGCGTAATTAAAATTAGTTTCTGTTGTTTCCTCTTTATTAATCCAAACTTTTGAGAGTTCTAAGCTTGGCTTACCTTTGTTATAATTGCCATCAAGGGAAATTCTACTGATGCCTTTACTACCATTAACAAATAATTCCTCGTCAAAAATTTTGGCTCTATTAAAATCAGTTGAAACTATACCATTTTTAGACGTAAACTCATGTATATATTGGAAGGTAGTGGCATCATAAAGATAGACGGCATTGTTTGTACACAGAGATAGATGATGCTCCGATAAAGATATATTGCTTATAAATTGTTTGACCCCATTTAATCGTACTATTTCACCAATGGTCTCGCCCTGCTTATTTAGTTCGAGTATTAGAGAATCCGTTAATACAAAAAAACGGTTGTTTTCTAAAAATAGCTTTTGAACATTAGGTATATCAGCAATCTGCTTAATTTCAAATTTATTAAGATCAACCTTGTATAACCTATTGTTTATAGAAGTGTAGGCATTTTTGTCCCATAATACAATCCCTTGAGGCAAGGAGTCTAAATTTATTGACATCGTCAAAATAGAATCTTTTATCATTTTTATTGAAATCCCGTATTCATCTAGTGTTTTTACATCAAGATTCACTGTTGGATCAAAATACCCTATAAGATAGCTTGGTTTTAGTTGAGCAAATGAAATATTCATAATAAGCCCATACGCTCTCCTTTTTTGATATATTTTATCATTCGAAAGATCAGGAAAGATAGCCCCATAGGAAGGAGGACTTTGATTTATTTTTTTTAAGTCCTTATCAAAAATCATACATTGATCACCAGAACTAATTAGTTCTCCTTCTCCATTAACAAATAGGTTTTTTATCTGATTTTTATTTTTGCTTCTATAAAAGCAACGTCCCTCAAAAGAAGAGGAGGTGTCTGACAAAACATACAGGTTACCAATATTATTGGAATAGATAATTTGATTCTTATGTTTTAGAATAAAATCAGACCGATAATCAACAGATTTGAATGGGTATACGTTATTGGATAAACTAGACACCTTATGCAATCCATGATTAAGCGTAGCCATCCAAAGATTGTTCTCATTATCCAAAATTGCTTGAGTAATAAATTTCCCCTTTAAGAATAATTTATTTTTTTGAACATCATAAAAACCTTCTTTACAAGCTACAAATAACTGTTTATGAACAGTTATAATTCTATAAGGAGTTATTTTTTGAGGAAATAAATTAAAATCTACTAGAAGTTTGCCTGTCTGCGAAACAATCGTATTCTCTTCCGTCAAATCACACCAACCCTCTTTATAATTCCTAATAAAAGTGCTAGCTAGCGTCTTTTTTATTTTGATGCTTTTTGTCCCATCTATGATTTGGTATAAATAATACTGCTTAGAATTTTCAGATTTAAGATAATAAAGATTAGGCCAAAGGCTATGTCCATTTGCCTCTTTAGCAGGAATGGTGATGCACTCTTTTGTCTTATTTGAGACTGCTGTAATATTCAGATCTGTTTTGTAATAAGTGTAAGCTGGCGTAATAATATAATTGCTAAATTTATTTACCTCCTCTGGAAGCCTTTCCACAACAAGATTCTCATTACTAATATAGTACACATGGCTATTGAAATCTTGGCAATAAATACGGCCATCAGGATGTTTCTGAATATTGGTTACCTCTAAGATTTCCTTGCTACTTGGCAAATAATTAATAAATTCTATCCCATTATAAGACCAAAGACCACGGTTGGTAGCAATATACAAGAGCTTATTATTTTGGGAAAAATAGATGTCATAAATCGTATTTGTCTGGATAGGAGAATCCGTACCAAAACGAATAAAAGATAGTTCCTGAGATTGAGCAATCTTACCTATAAAACAAATTAATATAATTAATAAAACCTTCATTTTATCTAGGTAAATAAACTGATTTAATAGGGAGAAGTCAAACGCAATCTAAGAAAAGAAGAGCAAACTTTTAAAATAAGTTGTCTTGCTTTTCATTTTAATGCCAAATGGCTGTCTTTTACTAACAAAAAAAATCTGAGTAAAGGACAACAGTAATTGGATCATACATTAGACTACAAATCCATCCAATAGCACTTTTTAGAACCCATCCAAGCAAGTTTTAGATTTACAACAAGCAAGAATAAAGCTAAAAGCCCAGCAGCCTTGGCTCCTTTGCAACAAGCAGCGATCAACAACGAAAACTTATTTGACGAATTAATGGCAGCCGCTAAATGTTGTTCTTTGGGTCAAATTACGACTACCTTGTATGAGGTCGATGGACAGTATCGTCGTAATATGTAGGTTGAATTTTCTTTATAAAAAATACTTTAAAGCTCAAATTATGAAAAGGATTTGAGCTTTTTTTATACTCTATTCCAACTTAAAAACAACCAACCAAAACACTTAACCATTTGACTAATAATTATTTACAATCACAACCTATTGTAAATGAGTAGCTAACAACAGCCTAGTTGTTAAAGCTTCATTTAATCAAAAAAAAAACAGTAACTTTGCTGCGCATATAGCAAACCCCATTTATTTAGGCATTCTCACAATCCCAAAAAATGAGAATTTAAAAACAAAGAATTATGAATATACGTACAAAAGCAAGCATGCTGCTAACTACTTTAGGCATGTTTTCAGCAACTTTAATGTTAGGTCAAACAACAATACCTAACAGTGACTTTGAAACTTGGCAAAGTGTCGGCAATTCAGATGAAGAGCCCACCAATTGGAATGGAAACAAAACGGGTGGTGGTTTTGCCAATCTAGGACCACAAACTTGTTTCAGAGAATCAACCAATCCTCATACAGGCATGTATTGCCTAAAGTTAGACAATGGTAGTTTCTTCGGTACTCCTGTAAATGCGACTGCTACCACAGGAAGAATTGAAGCACCAACAAGTAGCCCAGCGGATGGCTTTATCAACACACTTACCACAAATCCAGACCACAACATGCCTTTTACAGGTCGCCCTGATAGTTTGGTTGGTTGGTTTAGATTTGAACAAGGCGGGACAGATGTTGGTCGTATTCAAGCGATTCTACACGATAGTTTTGATTTCGCTAACCCAGATCAAGGTGGTACTTCTGCGTCACACAAAATTTCCGAAGCACTTTTTGACTTACCAAATGGAAATACAGCTACATGGACTCGTTTTGCGGTTCCATTCAACTACACTAGTGGAAACACCCCTGCATACATTTTATTAATTGCAACAGCAAGTTCTACTGCTGGAAGTGCAAATTCTAGTACGATTCTTTGGGTAGATGATTTGAGTTTGGTCTATTGTGCACCTTCAACAGCTACTTTAACTGAAGTAGTTTGTGGTAGCTACATCGCTCCTAGTGGTACTCTTTTGTCTACTAGTGGAACCTATCAAGATACAGTTTTATCTGGTGGTGCTTGTGACAGTATTTATACCATTAATCTAACGGTTAATAATGCAGATACATCGGTTACCGCTACGGGTTCAATGCTTATGGCTAATGCAACTGCTGCAAGCTTCCAATGGGTAGATTGTATGAATGGAAACGCTCCTATTGCAGGAGAAACAAATAGCGCATTCACACCCACCGCAAATGGAACTTATGCTGTAGAAGTAACAGAGAATGGATGTACAACAACTTCTTCTTGTTATAGCTTTGTGCTTTCTACTGTTAATACATTAGCTTTTTCTCATAATCTAGCGCTTTATCCAAATCCAACAAAAGGTACTTTTACCATCGATTTAGGTGCTTCTTATGATAATACGACAATTCTAATTACAGATATTAATGGTAGAACTGTTTATCAAACAACAGCCAACCAAACTGACGTAGTCGCTTTGGAATTAGATCAACCAGCAGGGGTTTATTTTGTTTCTGTTACTTCAGAAAACAAACATACTGTTGTTAAATTGATGAAGCAATAGACTTCGTTTTTACAGACGATCTCAGTATAAACGCCTAAGCACTCTAAGAGTGCTTAGGCGTTTTTTGTTTGTCATAATAATTCTTATTTTGCGAAAACGCCTTCTATTTTAAATCGCCTTTATATTATTCCAATGAACAAGTTTGACCGAGTCATTTCTACCTTAATTCTACTACAAACCAAGAAAATTCTCAAAGCATCCAATATTTCAGAGCGTTTTGGGATTAGTTTAAGAACCGTTTATAGAGATATTAGTACGCTCAAAAATGCAGGCATTCCAATTATTGGAGATCCAGGAATTGGTTATTCAATCATGGATGGCTATCGCTTGCCGCCAATCATGTTCAATGAGGGCGAAGCCTTGGCTTTGCTGACTGCCGAAAAGTTTATTGGAAAAATAACCGACAAAGCAACACAAGCCGCTTATTCTGAGGCTATGACAAAAATTAAGGCAATTCTAAGAAGTACAGACAAACAATCCTTGGCAGTTTTGGAAGATTCTATTTCTTTTTCTAATTACACCTTGTGGGAAAACAAGTCCTACCTTCAGGATTTATTCAAAAGTATTGCATCCAAAATTATTCTTAGAATTGATTATCAAAAAGCAGATGGAAGTACCTCTAATCGACTCATCGAATCGATTGGTTGTTATCATCAATATAACAACTGGTATTTGGTCGCCTATTGTCAAAAGAGGAAGGCTTATCGAACCTTCAAAATGAATCGTATTCTAAACTTACAAGTGCTAGACCAACATTTTGAGAACGAACACATTAGCTTACAAAATTATATCGACCAACAAACCCAAGCTTGGAGGGAGCAACAGGAGTTTCAAACCGTTGAGGTTGCTTTTAATCGATCTTTGCTGCAACATGCAGAAAGTAGAAAGTACTATTTTGGCTTTTTGGAGCAAATTGAAGAGGAAGATGTGGTCAGAATGAAGTTTCTAAATTCTTCTATGGGAATTATGGCTCGTTGGCTTTTGCAATTTGGAAACCAAGCAACGGTCTTAGCTCCTGCGGAACTTCAATCTAAAATCAAGCAAATCGCCACAGAACTTTACGAGCATTATCAATAGAATTAAGCTCTTTTTCTGCGTACAGGATTAAAGTCTTAATAAGAAAAAACATAGGCTTTATTTAACAGTATTTAGACTCTAGATCGTTCCACTTTTAGATGTTAGATCTTAGACCCTATAAAAGCTTAATAGGGTCTAAAATCTAAGAACGAAGTGATCTAAAATCTAAAAGCGAAGCGATCTAATATTTATTTTTTGTTTAAATTTAAGCTTTATAATAATCATCCAATTATTTTTTCTCCTCTACTCAAACCTTTTTTATAAAAAAGTATTTCCTACTGACATACTGTTGTCATAGCCCTGCTCTATATTTGTATTAACAAGTATTCAAAGGGAAATTTACCCAATTATTAATGTCTAAATTTAAATCATAATGACAACACAAGAAGTAGCCAACCGTTTAGTAGAATTATGCCGTGAAGGGAAGTACGAGCAAGTTGTAACAGAACTTTATTCACCTGATATTATTAGTGTAGAGGCAGAAGGCACTCCTGATAGAATTGTTCAGGGCTTGGAAGCCATTGCAAAGAAAGGAGAACGTTTTCAGAGTATGTTAGAAAAAATAAATTCTTCTGTTGTAACAGATCCTATCGTAGCGGAAAACTTTTTCTCTTGTGCCATGTTGATGAACGTCGTGATGAAAGGAATGTCTCATGCGATTGATATGGACGAAATTTGCGTCTATACTGTTAACAATGGTAAAGTTGTAAAAGAAGAATTTTTCTACACGCCAGAACCAAAACAGGCTTAAAAGATGTCATTCTGATTTAACTTATACTTAGCATGCTCGGAAAACAATCGTTTTTCGAGCATTTTTTTTAGCTTTCTGCTTCTTTGTTATCAACCGCAATCCATGCATTATAAATAAAAATACCTGCCAAAATACCCAAGATATTAAATATCAAATCTAACAATTCTTTATCTCGTCCTGGAATGTACTCAAACTGCAACTGCTCAATGACAGCGCCAAAAATAATTCCAATGCCTAAGGTAAGTAGATACTTTACCATAGCGCTCTGATTGCTGTACCGCTCCAAGACCATTAACAATAAAATAGCCAACAGCGTATAAGCAAAAAAATGGCTCACTTTGTCCCTTCTAAAAACGCCTTCTTTTAACTGCTCCCAAGTGTTTTTGTGTACGTAGAATTCTCCTTCTCCACCAATTTCCTTTGGCATATAGTTCCCCATCGGAAAGGCTAAGACAACTTCTTTGTCGCAAATCAAAATTCCACCTTGCTCATAAGGTGTATCAAAAGGCTTGTTTTTGCTGTTGTTAAAAAAGGCGACATCACTTTTGTATTGCCGTCTTTTTCCATCCTCCAAACGATACACAATAGGATCGTTCACCATCTTAAAATTATCTCCTTCCTTGGGAATTTGTCCAGCACTAATTTCTCCTGTTTGATAATGTCTAGACAATTGTGGCCACAAAGAACCTATTACAATAAGGGAAAGGCAGCACACTAGAAGTAGCAAACTATATTTTTTTAATAACTCTATGACGGTTTTCATACGTTCTCTTATGCTAAAAAATGGTTCTATGAAAGGAGTCTTGCTCGGGTCAAATCTGGTAAAATATATCGTTCTACAAAAACACTACATTACAAATAGATTCAACAATAGTAAGTTCTTATTAAGGATCGTTTATCTTTAATAATACTCCGTTTATTAGCTACGCTGCTACTGCGTGGTTTTTAGTTTTTACTTAGCTGCGCTGCTACTTATTCGCTATGCTCATGAGCGCTTTGCTTAGAGTTCGTGGTCGTGAGCCTTTGTTACTTACGTGAGGTCGCTTCGCTCAGTTCGGGTTCTATGAAAAACATAAAAAAGCATCTTGCATTAGTTTGTTTATCAGCCTTTTAGCACTTTAATTAACAAAAGCACATCCTGCTGATAATCAAACTAATACAATTTAGCTACGCTGAGCCTTCGGGTTTTCAACGGAGTAATGCTTTAAATATATCTAATTTTATTTCATAAATAATATTAATCCTAATTTATATTAAATAAGCCTTGCTTTTGAGTACAGCTTTTTTTGTCTGATAATGAGATCTTTTAGGTAATTTTATATTTATCTAAAACAAAGAACCACTTCAAGGTTGTTTTTTATCTCCAAACTCAGAAAATTCTTATACCTTAACTGTTTTAGATCCTCTTATATCCATAATTCGCATCTTTGTTCGTTTATCAAGCCGTAAAATTATCCTTTATGTTTTCCAAAATGCTCTTTTTCTGTGCCTTTCTTTCGCTCCTATCCTGTACCCAACAGGGCAAATTGAGTGTCAGTGATATTAAAGAAGTAGCTGTAAAACATTTTAGAGAAAAAGGCTTTCATGCCATCAAAGACACCAATCACATTCATGTCAAAAGAATCCAAACAGGTCTAGAGGACGAATGGTTTGTTGCTTTTAATGCAGTTATGTCCAAGCCCGTGCTTTTTTTATATCACATTACCAACCCAAATGAAGCGCCCCATTACATTCCTTTAAGCAACAAGTCAGAAGGCATTATTGAGCATGTCGATTTTGAAAACGTCACCAATGATGAAGATTATGAATTGGTTGTTGAATTGCATTTTGATTATGGTTTAGCCTACCAAGCTAGAGAAATTATTATTCTGCGCCATCCTTTTGGAAATCCTGCTTACGAAATTTTCTCTTTTCCCTTTGAGCAAGTTTGGGAAAGTATTGATTCTTTTGATAACCGCTATGGCTTACCAGAACACAGCAAACGCATTGAAAATCATTCTTTCTACGAGTTTTTTGAAGGTTATATTTTAATTCGAGGAACCATTAATTATCGAGAAAATCATTTATTAGAATATAAGTGGAACCAGTCCAATGAAGAGTTTTTATTAATCTTAGACGAAGAATTGCACGAAGCCGAGGAGGAGGAAAATAAAGGTGAAATTGTTCATAAAGTAAAAGGAAACAAAGTCTTAATGGAAGTCAATGCACACGAGGAAGGTTGCTTGGCTTATTTATTAGAAGACGCTCAAGGGCATGTTTTAGACATTCCTAAAGAAATTCACGATGAATTGCTCTGTTCTCAAGTAACTTCTTTATCTGCTGATGGTCGGTATTTGATTTATACTAATTTAAAACAAAACGCCATTTGTTTGTATGATATTGAAGGCAAAAAAAATAAACTTATTCTAAAGGATTTTGATAGTTATGAAGGCGTTTCTGAGATCACTTGGCCACCCAAAAATTCGAGCCGCTTTGGGTTTATTTCTATTAACCAAGAAGAGTTTTTGGAGAACACCAGAATTCATATTTTTTCACTTCGAGATGCTGTTGAATTTTACGAGCAAGTCTACAATAAAAAAGTATATTACCTCTGTGATGTTATGGGGCTTTGTGTGCCTCAAAAGGATTATAATTATCAATTCAAAACCGCCAATCTTTTTGTTTATACGCCCGATTCTACAGGCATATTTAAGGGTTTGAAAATAGAGTAAGTTCAATTATTCCAATAATAAATATCATAGCCGCCTATTCCTCCAGCTCGATCAGAAGAAAAGAAGCCTGTTTGTTTTGTGTTATAATGGCTAAAATCCAATTCATTAGCACTTGAATTAATCTCCGTTCCAATATTAGAAACAGCCCCCCAATAAGCATCCATCAAAGTGGATTGATAAACATCAAAGCCACCAGCTCCTCCAAGTCTATCAGATGAAAAAAAAAGTACTGTATCCGCACTAATAAAAGGAGTTACCTCATCCCACTCTGAATTAATGCTTGGTCCCAAATTAATCGGAGATCCCCAATAGCCATTTTCAAAATAAGAAACGTATAGATCCCAACCTCCAAAACCACCAGGCATATTAGAGGAAAAGTATAATGCGGTTCCATCCTCTGACAAAAAAGGATAGGCAAGGTCACATTGGTCGGCACAAGCATACATGGGGAGCGTTCTAAAATCACCCCACTTTTTGCCTACTTTCTTTCTATATAATATTGTTTTTGAGTTGTTCTTTGTATAGGTCTTTGTAAAGAATAGTTGGTCTCCATTTTTAGAAAAACAGGGATAGCTATTTCCTTTTGTTCTATTAAAATTTCTTTCAAAAAGTTCAACCGCTCCTAAGTCAAGCGTAGATTCATTGTCTACATTTGTTATTAGGCTTTTGAATAAATCAGCTTTCCTATTCTTTTGCTCTGATGAAAAGACAAGGTACGTTGCCTTATTCCTCTTGAAAACCCTTGGAGATAAATCATCTTTAGCCGTATTTATAGCTTTTAGATTGGTAATTCCTATGCTTTGTGCCCCAACCAAAGTAGGCAAAACGAACAAAATTAATACAAGTGAATATTTCATAACAAAGCCTTGATAGTTGATCATTCCTACTCTATTTATTATTAATTCATTGGAAAAATATAAGCCATAAATTCCTACAAAATTGGAGTCCAGTTGGAGCTAAAAAAAAAGGATAAACTGTGTTATACAGTTTATCCTTTCTTACATTAAAAACTTGAGGGAAGATTAATTCCAGTCTCCAATAATTTGAACCACCTCTTCAAGATATGGATCTTTTTTCAAAGACTTGTGCCAAGTTTTGATGCTTTTTGCACGAATAGTATCCGCCTCTAGCACCGCAACATCTGCCGCTAAAATAGCAATATCAAGTCCAGGAATATCTTTATTGATGCCTTTATACTGCTCAGAAACTTTGCTATAATTCGCTTGTTGAGCACGATATGCTTCCAAGTTCAAAGAAACTTCTGTATCTTCTTGTAAGCTCTTGAACCACTTTGCACGCTCATCAATCATATTAAAGCGTTCATTAGCAGCAACTCTTTTTTCACTTTTCTTTTTGATTTTATCCAACTTCTTAATACTTGATTTTTTATAATAAATTGGATCAATTTCCGTCCAAGCCATTGGAAAGTTTTCTTCTTTCTCTCCTATTTCTCTATAAGAATAGACACCAGGAAGAATAATGTCTGGAATAACACCTTTCAATTGTGTAGAACCTCCATTAATTCGGAAGAACTTTTGAATCGTAATTTTCATAGAACCCAACTCACCCAAATCTTTGTATCGTTGTGGTACTACAGCATCCAATTCAAAGAAACGTTGTACCGTTCCTTTTCCAAAAGTAGAAGGCGATGTTCCTACAATAATTGCTCTACCATAATCCTGTAAAGCAGCTGCCATAATCTCAGAAGCAGAGGCTGAAAAAGAATTGACCATAATCACCAAAGGACCATCATACAACACACTAGGATCTCTATCCTCTAGTGGATGTGGACGACTATCTCTTCCTTTCACCTGTACAATTGGTCCTGTTTCGATAAACAAACCACTCATATCAACAACATCCCGCAAAGAACCACCTCCGTTAAAACGCAAGTCAATTACAATTCCGTCAATACCTTCTGCAATCAATTTTTGTACTTCACGCTTCACATCACGAGAACAACGTCTTCCTCTAGGATCTTTAAAGTCTGCATAGAAACTTCTTAGATCTATTAAGCCAACACGTTTTTTAGTCTTCTTATGTTCCACTACAGCTGATTTAGCGTAGCTTTCTTCCATCACAACAATATCTCTAACGATTGGAATCGTAGCAATGGTTCCATCTGTCTTTTTAACCGTCAATTGAACCTCTGTTCCTTTCTCTCCACGAATCATTGGCAACACATCATTCATTTTCATGTCAACGATGTTTACCGCCTCCCCTTTTCCTTGTGCTACTTTGATAATCAAATCATTCACCTCCAAATCACCTTGTCTCCAAGACGCAGAACCAGGAACAATACTAACCACTTTTGTGTAACCATCTTCTTGGCGCAATTGCGCTCCAATTCCCTCTAACTTCCCAGAAATACGAATATTAAAGTTTTCTTTTTCCAAAGGAGGAAAATAGCCTGTGTGAGGCTCCAATACATTGGCAATCGTATTGATATAAGCCGCAATTTTATCGTCTCTATCTTCTTGACTAATGTCTTTTGCCCAACGATCAAATTGCTTCAGGATCTTTTCTCTAGACTCCGCTTCTAGCACTTCAACCGTTTTGATTTCAAGCGTTTCATCTTTATCTTCCTTCGCCTTTTTTTGGCGTTTTAACTTAATTTCTAGGTCTAATAAAACTCTATACTTTAACAATTGATGCCAACGTGCTTTTAACTCTTTCTCTGTTTTCACATAAGCAATCTTATCATCAGAAGTTTCCATTTTATCCTTTTTCTTAAAGTCAAAAGGTTTGGCTAGAATTTCTTTATAATACTGCTTTACAGATTCGATTCGTTGATCTCTAATTTTATGCAAATCATCAAAAAACTTAAAATCTTTTTTCATCGCATAGTCATCCAACAAATCACGATGCGTTACAAAGCCATCAATATCTTCCTGCAAAAAGAAGCGCTTGCCATTATCTACCCGTTTCAGATAAATATCATAAGCTCTACGAGACAAAGCATCATCTACTTTGGCTGGTTTATAATGATTGTACTGCAAACTTTGCAACACCACATCAATTAACAAGGACTCTTTATTTGGATAATCAGGGTCTGTATCTGCTGTTGTAAATGCAAAAACAGCAAAACAAGTGACAGCCAAACCGAATAAATACTTTTTATTTAACATCATATTGGGACTTTTAGCGCGTTACGAGCGTGTAAAGATTATTTGTTCTATTTTTTTATAAAAATTTATTTGGCGATTATCATTCAAATCAAACCTTCCTAATAAATTATACTTCTCATTATAGAGATTATTATACCACTAAATAGATTTATAAACAATTAACTAGCATATTTAACTACTATTTAACAAAATATAAACTAAAATACATTTATTCTACCTTTCAATTAACAATATTATTCTTTTTTTTGTTTTTTGCAAGACACTTATAAAATTGAGCAACTTCAATACTAGAGATTATCACAAACAGAATGGTATAAAATACTATTTCGACGGGAACTTTGTTTCTTGATAATTCCTATTATAATATAAAAACAACACTTATGATTATCTATAACGTTACAGTCAAAATAAATCCAGAGGTACATGACGAATGGTTGCATTGGATGAAAACCATTCACATGCCTAATGTGATGCTTACGGGGCGTTTTCAAAGCAATCAAATTGCAAAAGTCTTGGGGCAGAATGAAGCAGATGGCATTACCTATGCGATGCAGTATACCTGTGAAGATATGAAGACCTTACACCAATATACCATTACAGAGGCTCCTGCTTTGCAAAAGGCACATATAGAGCGCTATAAAGATAAGTTTGTTGTTTATCGAACCTTGTTAGAAATCGTCTAAAACAAC
The DNA here is from genome assembly GCA_937942475.1 of uncultured Aureispira sp. Taxonomy (GTDB): domain Bacteria; phylum Bacteroidota; class Bacteroidia; order Chitinophagales; family Saprospiraceae; genus Aureispira. The sequence goes on along the minus strand of CALDEP010000361.1, from coordinate 4,802 downwards.
CGTTTCCAAAACGTTTGCTTATATTCCCAAATGGTTTATGCTAGAATGAACTAAGACTAATCAAAAAAGAAAAAAGGCTGTTTGATCATCTATCAAACAGCCTTCCTTTATGTATTATTTATTCATTATCACGCTTCAAATAACTCTCCCAACCAATCTTCTTATAAATTTCCGATTGCAAGGCTGGATTGTCCGACTGGTATATTCCCCTTCCAACAATCATAATATCAACACCACGCTTAGAAAACGCTTCGTCTGGATGGTTGTAGGTTTGTCCCAATCCATCTTTCTTACGATCCGTATTGATACCAGGCGTTAACATCATAAGACCTGGATGATCCGAACGATAGTTTTGAGAAACCGTTCCCAAGACAATATCACTATGCTGCTCTGCAATTTCAATCGCTTTACTAGTATACTTCTTATCCGTCAACGTATCTTTGGTAGACATCTCTGCAACGACAATCAAAGCCGTTGTATCCAATTTCCCTGTTGCTTTTAAGGCTTCAATACTGGAAGAACCAGCAACAACATGTACGGTGACAACATCTGCCCATTCAGAAATACAAAGCGGTGCTGCGGTAAATTGTTGCATGACAATATGCCCAATATCTGCAAATTTTCGATCCTCAAAAATCAAGAAATTATGCTTTTCTGCCAAGCCTTTTAATTCCTCAATTATTGCAGGAGAAAAGTCGCTCAAATTATCAGTATGCGTCTTTAACATACAAATATTTGGTCCTACAGCATTGGCTAAGTTTAATAACTCTTCAGAATTAGTGACATCTGCAGAACAACATAAATTGGTTTTTTTCTTCAACACAATCTCTGTCAAACGCTTTGCTATAGGATGTTTGGCATCTTTGCCAATCTTCTTATAACTATACGATTTTTTCTGTTTTCGACGTGCTCTAACTTGTTCAAAGTCAATTCTGTTCGTCTCAATAAACACCAAGGTATCGGTGTACTGCTTTTGGTTGACTTTTCCGCCTTCTTTGAGAATTTCTAAAATCTCACGAATGGTGTAGACTGTACGGACATCGTATCCATAATCGCTCAGCATGACTGCTCCACCTTGCATTCTATCAACAATAGATAAAACGTGTTTCATCTTCAATCCCTCTCCTTCTAGCGCTTCCAATGTTTCTATCATTGAAATTCCACTACTAATCACATCGTCGATAACCACACAAGTATCATCATCTTTGAAAATACCTTCTACCATCTTTTTTGTTCCGTGCTTTTTCTGCTCTTTGCGCTTAACAATCATAGATTTAGAATGGAGAATAGCCATCGTTGAGCTTATGGATAAAGCCGCATAAGGAACACCACACAAATGGTCAAATTCCGAGTCGGCGACCAAATCCCACAGCAACTCACTAATACTTCTTAGTATGTCGGGATAAGCAACAATTCGACGAAAATCAAGATAAAATGGGGACTGGAGTCCGCTTTTTAGGGTAAACTCTCCGAACTGGAGAACACCTAAATCAAATAGTTTAAGTGCAAGCTCTTTTTTGTTCATTAGTATTGAATTTCGGTTAGGATATGTACCTTTATTGGCGCAAAGGTAATTTAATCTTACTAAAATCAAAAAATAACAATCTCAACTTTTTAAGTATTATGTCAATTAATTTAAGTACCACCATTGGTAACATACCCTTGAACAGCTGTATTTATAACGCTTCTGGTCCAAAATGTACCACAAAAGAAGAGCTTAAAAATATTGGAAAAAGTTTTTCTGGAGCGATATTAACAAAGAGTTCTACCTTAGAACTGAGAGCCGGTAATCCAAGCCCTAGATACTTTGAAAATAATTTAGGAAGTATTAATTCTATGGGTTTACCCAATCAAGGCTATCAATTTTATGCCGACTTGGCAAAAGAAATGCAAGCGTACAAAAAACCTTATTTTGTATCTGTTGCAGGGCTGTCTTTAGAAAACAATTTAACCATGCTTCAACAGCTAAGTACCGTTGATGCCATTGATGCCATTGAGTTAAATTTATCTTGTCCTAACGTTCCTGGCAAGCCTCAAACAGGCTATGATTTTGAACGGACCAAACATGTTTTAGACAAAGTTTGTCAATTGGATCAGCATACTTTAGGGATTAAATTGCCGCCTTATTTTGACTTGATTCATTTTCACCAAATGGCTGAAATTATCAATCAATATCCAATTCAATTTGTTACTTGTGTGAATAGCATTGGCAATGGATTAGTGATTGATGTTGATCAAGAACAGGTTGTCATTAAGCCCAAAGATGGCTTTGGGGGAATTGGTGGCGACTATATCAAACCAACCGCTTTGGCAAATGTCCGCCAGTTTTATCTATTACTTCGAGACGATATTAACATCATTGGTTCTGGTGGGATCAAAACTGGAACAGATGCTTTTGAACATATTCTTTGTGGTGCTTCAGCCGTTCAAATTGGAACTCAATACATGCGAGAAGGAGCCGATTGTTTCGAAAGAATTGAAAAAGAGCTCAAAAATTTGATGCTTCAAAAAAATTATACTTCAATTAAAGATTTTCAAGGTAAATTACAATCCATTACTTAACTCTTTAATTTACAGTTAGTTAGGAAAAGGTTTTAGGATCCTCCTAAAACCTTTTTTTAATTACAAATAAACATCTAATAATCAGACAGTTACCATAGTTAATTTTTAATAAAAAAGCAATTCAATTAACTAAGTTTTAGACATGTTAAATAAATGTTAACAAAATGAATAAAATTTGTATGGTCAATTTTCCCGCCATACATTCGTGCCAGTTTAATCGCAATCAAACATTTTTAATCAAAAAAACGAGTTATCATGATCGCAAATCCGCCACTGGCAGTCTTAGAAAAGAAACGAAAGGAATCTTCATTGTATCCAATTATTGAGCCTCATTTATTTTCACCAGTCGTGAATAAAATGAGGCTCTTTTTTTTGCAAAAGGGTTTCCTAGAAGTACACACTCAAAACCGCTTGAGTATTATGGCAGCTTGTGAAGATCCAACAACAATTGCTAGTTACAATTATCATGGCAATGTATGGCCACTACCACAAACTGGACAAATGTGGTTGGAGTATGAATTGTTAGACAAGCCAAATGTGCCTGGGTATTTTTGTGTTTCGACTTCTTACCGAAATGAACCAGATCCTATCGATGGTCGCCACGCTCTTATTTTTCCAATGTTTGAATTTGAAATGCCTGGAGATATAGATGAATTGATCAAAGTAGAAGCTGAATTATTAGAATACTTAGGCTTTGGAAAAGCAGCCGATTTTCCTGGAGGAAAGTATGATGCTGTTGCAAAAGCTTACGGTGTTGAAGAATTGGACAGAGAAGAAGAGACTCAAATCGGAAAAGATCACGGTCCTGTTTTCTTCTTGACTCATTTTCCAGAATACACTAGCCCATTTTGGAATATGAAAAGAAATGAAGCAGATGCTAACATTTCTGAAAAAGTAGATGTTCTCTTACACGGAATGGAAACGATTGGTTCTGCTGAAAGAAGCTGTAGCCCACAAGAAATGAAGGACACTTTCTACACGATCGAAGAAGGAAAATATGCGGAGCGCTTATTTGATATGTTCGGAAAAGAGCGTGTTGAGGCTGAATTAGAAGAGTTTTTGAAGCTAGATTTCTTCCCTCGTTCTGGAGGAGGTATTGGTGTAACAAGAATGATTCGTGCGATGCAGTTATCAGGATTGATCGAGGGATAGATGCTGTAAAATAGTATCCACTATTCTCAACTAGTGTAAAATCTAGGTTGGCTATGTATTCTCCATAGTCAACCTATTTCCCTTTTCACTACTCCAGCGTTTTATTTTAAGAAGATTTGCGATTTAAACTATAAAGAGATTGTCATAATTATTATGATAATCTCTTTTTTTTGTCTTATAATAATCTACTCCAAACTACTGCACAGCAGCAAACTTAATCGCATCGCTAGACCAGTCATCCGTCTTCTTAATCATAGGAATTACCTCTTCTGGATGTTCAACAAAAGACCACATTTCGGAATGTTGCACTCCCATGAAACGTTCTTCTACACAGCGTTCCAGCATTTTTTTCAATGGATCGTAATAAGCATTTGTATTAAGAATAATAATTGGTTTTGCAAATAAACCCAACTTCTTTAGTGTAATAGCCTCCAATAACTCCTCTAAGGTTCCTGTTCCTCCAGCCAAAGCAATAACAGCATCAACACCATCAATTAATTTAGCTTTTCGTTCGTGCATCGTTTCAGTGTACACAAAGTCTGAAACGCCTTTATGTCCCCACTCAACCTCATTCATAAATTGAGGCATAATCCCTTTTATCTTTCCCCCCTCTGCTAAAACAGTATCTGCTAATTGCCCCATTAAGCCAACACCTCCACCTCCATACACTACTTGAGCTTGTTCTTTGACCAACGCTTTAGCTAATACTTCCGTCGCTTTAAAGAAAGCGGTATTAATTTTTGTACTTGATGCACAATAGACACAAACTTTCATTTCAATTTTATTTTAATAAGATACTACAGTAATTCTTTGTGCAAATTTAAGAATACTTTGTTATAAAGCAACTTGTATACTTTCTATAATAATAACCAGTTCTCTTTTCTCGAAATTAAGCACAAAAAGCGGCGATAAAATCATATAGATCTTATCGCCGCTTTGGCATTTTAGTTCTTGCTTTCTTCAAGATTTTTTAAAAAGAAAAAAAGAAGGCGGTGACCTACTCTCCCACCCTAAGGCAGTACCATCGGCGCTGAAGGACTTTACTTCTTTGTTCGGAATGGTGAAAGGTGTCTCCCCTTCGCTATTGC
>CALDEP010000360.1 GCA_937942475.1 uncultured Aureispira sp. | reverse complement strand
GATCAAATAAAGTATTAGAGGACGCCATAGCTAGAGGATTTAATTAGATGGTTTATATAGGGGAGTGAAAATTATGAATACAATAAATGGCTTTCTACAATTTTTAAAAAGATGGTTTGATTCCAGTTTTTTTTTGTTGATCTTTGAATTATAAAGAATTAAAGAACAAATGGATTATTTCAAATTGAATTTTTTAATTATAGTTGATGATGTATAAAGTTACTATAGAGAACTTGATTTTAAAAAAAGGTTGGGATAAATATATAACAAACTTTTACGATCCTTATGGAGCCTTTTTTATAGTCATACAGTTTGAGAAAAAACAAAGCAAAGCATTAGTCAGAACAAATGTATTTGACAACGTACTCCATTATAAGATTAAACTAGGTAGTGATAATACTAGATTCTTAAAAGGAGAATCCTTTGATATAGATTTAGGAAATAGTAACCAATTGTGGTTTCAATTAACCTTAGTAGAAAATAAATCTCCTACATCTATTTCTTTAGAAACACTAGACAATAAGTTAGATATAAATACTCAAATAGAAGAAAAAAATAAATTAAAACCAATTGAAGTCATTGGTTTTAATTTACCTATAAATTTACTAGTCCCCAAGGATAAAATCGTATTCAAAAATAAGTTACTAGAACTTACTTTCTCTTTTACACTTAAAAATGAACACTTATGAGACATCTACCCTTAAAGTTGTTACCCTCCACATTTAATTGCCTTCCTGATTTATCCCAAAGGATGGACAATCTAAATAAATCTAAAATAGGCAGTACAATATCAGAGACAGAGACACTAAAAGTAGTACCCGAGCCTCCAGGAAGCAATCCTAAAGTAGTCTCTTCTGTTTATGGCAAAATAAAAACACTGGTCTTATTTTATCCAACGAACAAAGATAATCGAAAAAGAAGTACCTATTGCTATTTTGAATTTCTAAAGGAATTAATTCAAAAATTCAAAGAAGGAGGAAGAAGGTTTATTTTAGTTGTCAAAAAAAATAATGATAATCTATTATCAGATACAGAGAAAGAGTTACTCGAAGTCTTAGCGAATAAAAATAAAAACACCCTTCATGTTATGGCTATTGATTATCGAGCCTATCAACTTACGCCTTGGGCTCAAGATGCTTTTTTAGCGGTCAGTTATAAAGTAGAAGGAGAAAATCAAATCTATTTAATAGAACCTTCTAATGAAGATGATAATTCAAATGCTATTTCTTTAGTCTTTGATGGCGATAGAAACCCAAACCTTAGCCTTAATTTTTTGCATGCAGATAGTGCGGTGAAATTTGTTGGAGGAAATATCTTAGCTGGTGATAATTTCGTCTTATTTGGTATTAATAAAACAACGGAAGAGGATATAAAGGATAAGGGAGAAAAATGGTTTGGGAAAAACAGAATACTTCTTAAAACCAAAGTAAGAGGTCTATTTAATGAATCGAAAAAATATAAAAAAACCAGTGATGGGTATCGAAATTATTACCGCTTTGCCACAGAAAATCAAGTTCTTTTCCATTTGGATGTGTTCATTACTCTTGCAGGAAAAAACAAAGTAGGAGAAGAGGTTTTTGTGATTGGGAATCCTGTAATCGGTTTTCCGCTTTATGAAAATTTACCAGATGATATTATCGAAATTGCTAAAAATCTAATTACACGAACCTCTAAAGGTATTGATGAGTTAATTAGAAGTTTAAAAGCTCAATTATGCATTTTAAATATTCCCTATGAAATTATTAGAAACCCCATGCCATTGACTTATTATGATAAAATGGAGTATGATAAAAAATACCGTCATTGGTGTTGGGCGAGTTATAATAATTGCCTAGTTGAATCCTATTGTGATCCTAATAGTAAAGAAAGATGCATCAAGAATGTGCTAATACCTTCTTATGGAATCGGCAGCGATTATAGTGGCATGTCAAAAGAAAAAGAAGTCTATGGCAATTGGACAGAGTTGCATAAATATGATTTACAAAATAAATGGATTTGGGAAGAAAAATTAGGTTATAAAGTCGTGTTATTGCATCAAGACTTTAATCCATTTATGAGATTGAATGGTTCCTTAAATTGTTTGACGAACTGTATTGAAAGAGAATAATTTTTAAATCAAACCGATGACCTTATATACACCTATGAATTAATATTTTATAACCAATAAAAACAATACTAATGACAACCATTTTTTTTAATTCTATTGAATTTAATAGCGCAACGAAAGAGTTATCTTTTCATCCTACGGATGCATCCTTACCAATAACAAAATACAAATTGCATAAAAAAGCTGTAAAGGTTCAAATATCGGGAGATCAAGCCGATATTGAAACAGGGGGAATTGGAGCATTTCCGACAGAAGGTTTTGAATTGAAGCTCGATTTTATAGGAAGTAATAAGAATTCAGATCTATTTTTTGGTAATATGGGAACTGTTTGTACGATTCCTTTTCAAAGTAAAAACTATGAGGTAGGTGTCTTAAATAAATTTCATTTATTATGGATTGGCTCTGATGATATTCGTAATAATTTAAATGGAGAACCTGAACCACTTGGCTTTTTATTAATGGAAAACGAAGAAGTATCTTTTGAAATACAGGAAAACGATAAATATTTAGTCATAAGATACCATACTTAAGGAAAAAAATTACCTTTTATGAATAACTTAGAAAGACATGTGATTTCAATTATAATTGAATGAAACAAGGTCTTTCTAGTTTATATGGATGCTTTTTTAGCAATTGCACAAAGAAAGTTAGTGCAACAATAGTACAAAAAATATTGGTTTTGTAATCATACAATGGTAACTTCAATAAACAAAACCAATACCTATGAAAACACCAACCAACCTACTCTTAATAATACTACTCTCCAGCCTAATTCTAAGCTGCAAGCCCACCAAAAACAACCTCCAAACCTCAAAAGAATCTGTTTCAAAAACAGCAGCAAACACAGCCCTATACTACGAACTAATACACGAAGCAGAACTAGCCTTAATCAGAGATAAATATACAACAGCAGTAGATTTTTATTTAGCAGCAAAAGAAGAGAATAACTTCTTTATCAAAGATGCTGAAAATGCCCTATTGGTTGCTGTTGAAGCTGAGAATTACACAGCAGCGGCTATTTTTGCTAGAAATCTACTGCAAAAAGACGTTCCTAAAAGCTATTTTGAAAAACGAAAAGCCTTTCAAGCTTTTATAGAAACAGAGGAATGGAAAGTATTATCAGTAGAAAAAAAAACAGCTAAAAAAGACATCATTTTAAAGGAAAGACTTGCTGAATTATTAGCGCTGGATCAGAAGTATCGATACGATGCCTTTTATAGCGATTCTCTAGTGCTGCTGGATGCGATTATTAAGCGTGAACTCTTGGAGGTTTTTAAAGAAAAAGGCTATCCTAATGCAAGTGTAATGGGCGTTTCTATGCAAAATGACACGACAATAGGGCGGAATGATTTTGAGGTGTTGTTCTTACCTCAAGTGGTGCAAGATCGAAGCTTGTGGGTGCCTATATTAGAAGGTTTTTTGGAAGCGGGGCAATTGTCAAATCATTTTTTTGAGGCACATGGGGAGCTGCTTTATCCTTCAGGTACTTTTGAATTGACTTGCTTAGGCTCTGTTCAAAACCTTTTTATTCAAGTCAAAGACGAGCTGTATACTTGTTGCTGTGAAGCGGAAGGGAAGATTGATGCTGCTAGAAAAAAGTTTTACTTGGAGCCATTAAAAGAAGTTCGTTTGAAGGCAGAATTTTATTACGAACGAGATCGTCGTTTTGGCTTTGGTGGTCGTGCGTTTAAATATACCTTGAGAAAAGGAGAGCAAGTGGCTACTATAAAGGAAGAATTGGGGATGCAGGGCTTTATTTTGCACAAGAAATTAGATAGTGAAGCCGCTTATTTTAAGTAGGAATACACGCCACTCGGCAAAGATTTCGCATCTTATTAATAAAAGGGAAATAAGATATGAAGCTACTAATACTACTTTGCAGTTTGATTTTGATGACGAATAAGAACCTTCAAGGGCAGGACAATCCATCTATTCAAGAGCAATATGCTATTTACGATAGTATTCAGACGCAAGAAAAAGTCTATGTACAGACGGATAGAACCTTGTATCAACCAGATCATGAAATTTGGTTGAATGCTTTTGTGATGAATAGTGCGAATTGCCCAAGTGCTTTGAGTCGGGAAATTTATGTGGAGTTGTTAGATCCTAAGGGGAGTGTTTTAGAGTTGAAAATTCTTGAAAATAAGGAAGGGTATGGGGCAGGACAATTAAAATTGCCTAGCAGCGCTGTGGGAGGAATTTATACCTTGAGGGCGTATACCTATTGGATGCAGAATTTTGATAAAAAGCATTATTTTGAGAAAAAATTGACCGTTCAAAAAGTGGTCTTACCTGATGTGTTGATGGAGCTTGATTTTGAGCAAGAAGCTTATGGGGCAGGCAGTCAAGTCGTGGCTAGTTTTAAGGCTAGAACGAAGGATAATAAAGCTTTTGCCACAAAGGAAATAGATTTTGAGGTTTCTATAGCAGGCAAACAATTATGTCGTGAGACAGTTGAAACTAATGCTAAAGGGGAAGCCTATTTGGTCTTTCAATTACCAAATGAATTAAAGACCAATCAGGTGCTTTTAAATGTCCAGTTGAGCCAAGATAGTCTGCAAGAGTCTATAGCTAGAATGGTTCCTATTGTGTTGAATAATTTGGATCTACAGTTTTTGCCAGAGGGTGGAAATTTGGTTGCCAATAAAGTCAATCGAGTAGCTTTTAAAGCATTGAATGAATATGGAAAACCTGTCGATATTCAAGCGCAATTATTAGATGACAATCAAAGAATTATTACTAATCTAGAAAGTTATCATCAAGGAATGGGCGCCTTTGAATTTGTGCCTAAAGAGGCGATTTCTTATCACGTACAGTTGTTGAGTCCTAGTGGTATTCAGAAAAAATGGAGCTTGCCCAAAGCTTCTAGCCAAAGCGTAGGAATGTACCTCAAAGCACAAAATGAAGCACAATTGGTCTTGGATATTTATACAAATAATCAAGCCTTAGAATTGGTGGCGCAACAGCAAGGGAAACTATTCTATACGAAAAAAATAAACCCTACAAAATCAACTCAAACGTATACGATTCCGACCAAAGAGTTACCGATGGGTGTGGTGCAATTAACGATTTTTGATACTCTAAAACGGGCTTTGTGTGAGCGCTTGGTTTTTGTGAATAAAAAGCGTCAATTAAGCTTGAGTTTGGAGTCGGATAAAGAAAGGTATTTGCCTAGAGAAGCCGTGGAATTAAGCCTTAAAGCAGCCGATGAAACGGGCAGAGGCGTGGTGGGGAATTTTGCTTTGGCAGTCGTGAATGATAAAGAACATACGTTTATCGACGACAAACAGGATAATATCTTGTCGTATTTGTTGATGAGTTCGGATTTGAAAGGCAAGGTGTATGAACCTGGTTTTTATTTTGACCCAACAGAAGCGAAAGCAGATACTGCCTTGGATTATGTGATGCTTACGCATGGTTGGCGACGGTATGATTGGACGAATTTGCTGCAAGAAGATGCAACATCGTGGGCAGATTCTATTGATTTTGAAATTCAATCCAGTGAAATATCGGGTTACTTAAAAATTAATCAATATTTGAAGGGAGAAAAGTTAATTTTATTATCAGAGAAACAACCTGTTTATAAAAAGAAAAAGGCTTTGATGAGCACGATGACTAATGAGGATGGCTTTTTTAAGTTTAAAAGAAAAGGCTTGAAATTCCCCGTTTTTCTTACCCTAAAACATCAAACACGACGTAGTCTTAAAGTCTACGAATATTCAAAATCAGGTTTGGAATTGGTTCGAAAAGTTAACTTAAAAAAAACAAATAATTCGAATAAAACAGCCGCTCCAAAATCTACTGTTAACGAAAATTATAGTAGTATAGCCTTGAATCAAGGACAACTCTATGGGGTAGTTTGGGATACAGATAATCAAGAGGGTTTACCTTTTGCCAATGTTGTATTAGAAAAAGATAGGGTGCAAATAGAAGGAACTCAAACGGATTTTGATGGTAATTATTCTTTTGATAGTATCGAAGCGGGAACCTATAATGTGCGGGTTTCTTATGTTGGTTATCCAACGGTTTTGACAGAAGGCATTCCAATTAAAAACAAGTATAAATTAGGACTAAATGTTGAGCTAACAGAAGGTGTAAGTTATTATAATCGTCTTTCAACAGAAGAATTTATCTTGATGGACGTAAAGGAAGCGGAGCAGTATCGAAAGGGCTTGACAGAGAATACAGGAGATAAAACTAACAGTAATTTAATGTTGGTCAACGGAATTCCTGTCATAGGAGGGAATATACCTATTTCTGATCTTGATATAAAGGAGATTCAACTATTAACATCAGGTGTACCCGCCGCTTTTGAAAACGAACGGAGCTTAAACTCTATTGTGTCTTTGATCGAACCTAATTTTGCCAACGGATCTTATGATAGCTGTGGTCGAAGTTATGAAATGGTCGTTCGTTCTTACCGCATTCCTCTGATCGACCAAAGTAACACGATGGGAGGGCAAACATTGAGCAGCTCAGATATTATTCCTGGTGGTGGATGGAATACTTCTTCTGCAAGATCTAGTTATAACAGCAGCAGCGATTTTGAGTATGATGAAGTGGACTTTCAACAGATTGGAAAAGGTGTTGGTTTTTCCTCTAATATGGAGTTTTATGTACCCAAATATGAAGCGCAAGAAGTGGTCGATGTTCGAACCGATTTTAGAAAGACAATTTACTGGAATCCTTCTGTTCAAACAGATGAAAATGGGGAGGCTAGGATTAAGTATTATAACTCAGATGAAGTGACTACATTTCGTGTTATTGTGGAGGGGGGAACTTCCAATGGATTATTGGGACGGGTGGAACATACCTATGCGGTTGAGCGTCCTTTTAGTTTGAGTACTCGAATTCCTGCAGTTTTGTCATCTTTTGACAGCTTGGAAATGCCAATTCTTTTAAAAAATACAAGCGATCAAGATATAGAAGGTGTTTTAAGCATAGAATCGCCTCAAGCATTGAGCATATTGAACACCTTGCCAGCTTCCATTCAGTTGCTGAAAAATAGCTCTAAAGTTATTTATGTTAGGTGTTTCGTTAATAATAAAGTAGGAGTGGATCAACTCAAAATTTCTTTTAAAGGCAATGGCTTGACAGATGTTGTTCGACAGCCCATTGAAGTGATTTCTAAAGGTTTTCCTAGTAATTTTAGCTTGTCAGGAAATGAAAAAATGCTTTGCGATACGTTTGTTATACCAACCTATTACAAAGGATCTTTGGAGGCGGAATTTAAGGTTTATTCGACCATATTAGATGATTTGATGGGGGGAGCAGAAGGGATTTTGCGTGCTCCTTGGGGCTGTTTTGAGCAGGTTTCTTCGGCAAATTATCCCAATATACTAGCCTTGCAAGTCTTGAAAGAAAAAGGAGCTGTAGACCCTGAAATAGAAAAGACGGCTAAGAAATATTTGAACAAGGGCTATCGAAAACTAGTGGGCTATGAAATTAAAGGGGGAGGTTTTGAATGGTATGGCAGAGCGCCTGCACATGAGGGCTTAACGGCTTATGGCTTGGTACAATTTAAAGATATGCAAGCGGTTTATGCCGATTTGGATCCAGCTGTTTTAAAACGGACAAAAGACTTTTTGTTGTCTCGTAGAAATGGAAAAGGTGGTTTTCATCAAAATGTAGGAAAATATGGGTTTAGTGGTAACAAAACGGCTTTGTTTGATACCTATATTACTTGGGCATTATCAGAAGTAGGAACAAAGGGGATTGAATTGGAAGTCGAAAAATCGCTTAAAGAAGCCTTAAAAAGTAAGGATTTATATCGGCTTAGTTTGGCTTGTTTGACTTTGTTTAATTTGAATGAAAACGCAAAAGCGGAAGTCTTGTTAAAAGAGATTATTACAGAAATAAAAAAAGTAGGTGTCTTGAATGTTAAGGCAGAATCTACGATAACCTATTCTTATGGTAACTCTTTAATTATTGAAACTTTGTCTTTTGCTGGCTTGGCAATGATGGAATCGTCTAAGGTAGATACCAAATTGTTAGATGAGATTCAGAAATACATTATTAGTAAGCGAAGTTATGGGCGTTTTGGCAGTACTCAATCTACCGTTATGGCTCTGAAAATGTTGTTGAAATATCAAAAAGAACAGCTTAAAACAGGCGAAGGAGGACAGTTGAAATTATACATCAATGAGGTCTTGGTACAGAACTATAATTATGAAAAAGGTGTTAAGGCGAAGCGTTTATTTAAGGATTTAGCGCCCTATTTAAACGTTGGAAAAAATATTGTCCGAGTAGAAACAGAAGGAAGCATACAAGCTTGTGCGTTTGAGACAAAATGGATGGGAGTGAAACCAGAGAGCAATGTGCTTGCTCCTTTAGTGGTCAAAACAAGCCTTCAAGATAGCATTACTCAAGTGGGAGAAGTGGTTTCGATGAAGGTGGAGTTAAGTAATTTGGAGGATAAAATGCAGGCTTCTCCA
>CALDEP010000359.1 GCA_937942475.1 uncultured Aureispira sp. | reverse complement strand
AATAAAACACAAAGCTTGTGTCTCTAAACATCTCTATATCTAAGCTCCAATCACGAGCTACAAGTGTAAGGCTCATGATTGGAAGGAATAAGTAGCAGCGTAAAAATTGACGACAACTTTTAATCGTAATAAAAAAATCTGTGTAACATGACTAAGATAAAAAAACAGAAGTTGTTCAAAAACTAGTTTCAAACAACTTCTATATGCGTTACTATTGTAGAATACTTCGTGGAGTATTATTATAAGAAAGAAAAGAGAGAAAAATTACTCCTTAATTCCTTCCAAATCTAAGAAGAAAGCATACTCTAAAGCAATCTCTTCATAACGTTTAAAACGTCCAGAAGCACCACCGTGCCCAGCTTCCATGTTGGTGTGCATCATCAATAAATTGTTATCTGTTTTTTGATCTCTCAGCTTTGCAATCCATTTGGCAGGCTCCCAATATTGTACTTGAGAATCAAATAGACCTGTTGTAATCAACATATTTGGATACGCTTGCTTTTTTACTTGATCGTAAGGAGAATAGGATAACATATAGTCATAAGATTCCTTGTTTTTAGGATTTCCCCATTCGTCAAATTCATTGGTCGTCAAAGGAATGGTTTCGTCCAACATCGTAGAAACTACATCTACAAAAGGAACGGCAGCAATTACGCCATTAAACAATTCAGGATTCATGTTGATGACAGCACCCATCAATAAACCACCAGCACTACCACCCATTGCATATAGGTGTTCTTCAGAAGTATATTGCTCTTCTACTAAGAATTTTGCACAGTCGATGTAATCATTAAAGGTGTTGATTTTATTAAACATCTTTCCATCTTCATACCATTCACGCCCCATTTCTTCGCCTCCACGAATGTGAGCAATTGCCCAAGCAAAACCTCTGTCTAGCAAACTTAATCGAGTAGAACTAAACCAAGGATCCATAGATGAACCATAAGAGCCATAGGCATATAAGAGTAGTGGATTTTCCCCATTTAACTCAAAGCCTTTTTTGTAGACAATAGAAATCGGTACTTTTTTACCATCTCTAGACTTGGCAAACAAACGTTTGGTAACATATTGGCTAGGATCATGACCGCCAACTACTTCTGTTTGCTTTTTTAGTTCCTTGCTATGATCTTTCATGTTATAATCATAAACAGAACTAGGTGTTGTCAAAGAAGAATAACCAAAACGCAATTTATCGGTATCAAATTCAGGATTATTACCAACATAAGCCACATAAGCCTCTTCTCCAAAGTCAATGCTGTGTTGTTTCTTTGTTTTTTGGTCGATAATTTGAATAGAAGTAGCGGCATTTCCACGCTCGCTAACCACTAAATAATTCTTAAACACTTCAATATCTTCTAATAAAACATCCTTGCGATGTGGAATGATTTCTTTCCAGTTTTCCCTTGCCGTTGCTTTTTCGGGTGTTTCCATTAATCGGAAATTTTGAGCCTTCCAATTGGTGACGACATAAAACTTATCATCAAAATGATCAATACTATACTCGTGATTTGGTTCTCTTGTAGCAAACTGTTGGAAGACGCCTTCTGGATCATCAGCATTCAAAATATGATAATCACTAGAAATCGTACTACTGTTATAAATCATAATATACTTGCCTGATTTAGAACGACCCACACCAATATAAAACGATGGGTCACGTTCAAAATAGACAATAAAGTCATTGGCAACATCTGTCCCCAATTTGTGCCTTAAAATCTTCTCAGATAATAAAGAAACTTCATTTTTTACGGTATAGAAATAGGTTTTATTATCATTGGCCCAAGCACCACTACCATCTGTATTGCTAATTTTGTCGGCTAAAAATTCTCCCGTTTCTAGGTTCTTGAAACGAACGGTATAAATTCGACGACTAACAACATCCTCACTAAAGGCTAATATTTTGTTGTCAGGACTAACACGCAAGCCTGCCGCAGCATAATAAGAATGTCCTTCTGCCAATTCATTGACATTTAACATAATTTCTTCTTTGGCTTCTAAAGTGCCCTTTTTACGACAATGAATGGCGTATTCCTTTCCTTTTTCAAATTTAGTATAGTACCAATAGCCGTTTTTGAAGTAAGGAACAGAAGAATCGTCTTTTTTAATTCGATCTACCATCTCGGTATATAGCTTCTCTTGGAAGGTCTCTGTATGCTTCATTTTGCTTGTTAAATAAGCATTCTCAGCATTCAGATAGTCTAAGACTTTCTGTGTTTGTGGATCGGGTGTTTTAGCATTTTTCTGATCATCTGTTAGGCGCATCCAAAAATAAGGATCAATCCTAGTATGACCATGTGTAACAATTGCCGAATCTTTTTTGTCAGCAATGGGAGGTGTAAGAACTGTTTTTGATGAAACAGTGGTATTTTCTTTTTCTTTTGACATCTTTTTACAGGCGTTTAGCGATAAGCTGAATAGAATAATAGCTAAAAAATAAGGTCTTGTACGAAACATAATAAGTGTTTTCTAATCGAGGATAAATGTACTCTTTTTAAGGTTTTAACTCCAATAACAAGTGGATTAATTTAGGTATGAAGTTTTGAGCGTTTATAAGTATGGAACTAAAATAAGCTATAAAATAGACAGAATCTTGTTTTAACTGCTTTTTATTCAAAATAATAGATGAACTGATAAGGAAATAAGATGATTTAAAGAAATGTTTAACGTTTTGTGTGTTTCCTAGGAATTTTTTTGAAAAAAAACTACTTTTTAAAGCATTTGAAAGAGCGTTGTAAAATTAAAAAAGAACGTTGCTTTATAAGTTGTTTCTATGTTCATTGAAAGAGCTGTGGGCTATTTAAATAATTGATTTTCCGCTATGTATGTCAAGTTGATTTAGGTGAATTACTAGTTGATTTAAACTGAATTTTTGTTTTGAATAGTATGGTTTTTATTTGATAATCAATGTTTTATGTAGTGATCTGGCTTTGGCTAAATAGATCGGAGATGAAGGGGGCTTTAAAAGCGATAAAATTTACTAAACATTCAAAATAAGAAACCTAAATAAACGAAAAAAAAGGTTTCAGAAATAGCTTGAAAAGTACAGGAATGCTAATAAAAGCTTTGTCACAAAAAGGTTAAAAATGTTATATATTTGTTATAGTCACAAAAAACGGGTAGATTTGGCTCTTATATTAGTAGGAAAAACATTCTTTTTTTGTAATACAAAAACCTAATTTATGACTTATTTTATTAACAAAATAAGGGCCATGCAATTATCGGTCTTGATTGTATGTTTCTTAACATCTCAAAATGCCACAGGGCAATTATCCCTACCTTGGACAGAAGATTTTGAAGGGGCAACACCTGGTACTTATACCACCAACCAAAATCCAATACCTGGTTTAACAGGAGTAGGGTATAGTTGGGAAGTACAACTAGGTGCGAACGGTCGAGCACGAACAAGTGCTGGTGCTGCATATAGCAACGGAGGTAGTCAAGCGATTACACTTGATGCTGCTACCAATGGAACTGTAGCAATTAATTATTTGATTGCAAATTTAGATTTATCCAACTACGGTGGAACAAACGATTTAGAATTGATCTTCAATTATGGTAATCATGGAGAAGAGAACAGTACAAACGACCGTGTTTGGATGAGAGGAAGTTCTGCTAATGCATGGGTAGAGGTTTATAATCTATATGCCAACAGACCAGGAACAGGTCAGTATGCACAAGTAACTTTGGATATAGATGCCTTGATGCAAACTGCTGGACAGACAATTACGTCTACTTTCCAACTTCGTTTTGGTCAAGAGGATAATTTCCAAGCAGCTAGTCCAACCTCTTCAGATGGATTTTCATTTGATGATATTAGTATTACAGGATCATTGCCTTTGCCTAATAATGCAGGTATTACAGCTATGTTGTCTCCAGTATTAGGAGCAGTAGCAGGTTCTTACCCTGTAGATGTTACTTTGAATAACTTCGGTAACAATGCCTTGAACAATGTAACGATTTACTGGTCTATGAATGGAGGAGTTCCAGCTCAAGTAAACTTTACAGGACCAGCATTGGCTCAATCTACTAGCACAACTGTAAACTTGTCTGCTAGTACGCTTTTTGCAACAGGCTTAACAAATTTAAGATTTTGGACAAGTGATCCTAACGGACTACCAGATCCAGATAATAACAACGATACTTTAGATGCGTTTTTCTGTACAGGTTTAGCAGGTACCTACACTGTAGGTACAGCAGTGTCTGACTTTCCAACATTCCAAGATGCCTTGACAGCATTATATGGTTGTGGAGTTGGAGGACCTGTAACCATGCAAGTACAGCCAGGAGCTTATACTACTGCATTGGTAATCGATCAACCAATTCCTGGTATTAGTGCAACCAACCGAGTAACTTGGGATGGTTCAGCACAAGCTGCTAGTATTACCGTTAATAGTGGTGCTGCTGTAACATTTGATGGAGCAGACTATATGACGGTTCAGAATTTCTTACTTGCCAATACAACAACGACATCAGGTTGGGGAGTTTTATTGACAAATGAAGCCAACCACAATGAAATTTTGAATAACCGCATTCAAATGGCAGTTACCAATGCTTTTAATACTTCAGGTATTGTAGCATCCGCTTCTCCTACATCGGTTTCTTCTAGTGGTAATAATGCGAATTACACCTTGATTGAAGGAAACGTTATTACAGGAGCAGATAGAGGTATTTCTCTTTATGGTTCTTTTACAACGACCTTATATAATAGTGGAAACATTATTAGAAACAACGATATTTCAGATGCCGATAATTACGGTATTTATGCATATTACCAAGATTCTATTATGATTTCTGGTAATCATATCCACGATTTACCTAGTACTTTCCATTATGGTATTTATACGTATTACCTAATGAATTTTGATGTTGTTGGTAACAACATTAATGTAACTGATTATGGAATTTACTTTAATCGTTCTAACTCTCAAATCACGCCAACACGTCAAGCGTTGATTGCCAATAATATGGTGCAATCAGCTACAGACCGAGGAATTTACTTATTCTTTACTAGAGAAACAGATTTTTATCACAATACGATCGTATCAGCAGCTTCTGCTTGTGTATGGTCTAACTTTGATAATACAGTAGATGTTAAGAATAACATTTTTGTAAGCACAAGTAACTTTAACTATGCGTTTGAAACCTTTACAACAAACGTATTTACAGATATGGATTACAATGCATTTTACAAAAATCCTGCGAATCCAAATTTAATTAGTTTTGGAGGAACCTTTACAGATCTAGCAGATTGGCAAGCAAATGGCGCCAATACTTACGATCAAAACTCTTTAGAAGGTTTACCAACATTCTATAGTGCAACAGATTTGCATGTAGATGGTGCTTTCTTGAATGATAGAGGTATTGCAACAACAGCAGTATTGACGGATATTGATGGCGATGTTCGTCCAGCAATTGGTGCGACTTCTGTAGATATTGGAGCAGATGAATTTACACCACCATTGAACGATGCAGGTGTACTTGATTTAGCTAGTCCAACATTGCCAATTGTTGGTGGTTTTGCTTCTGTAGAAGTGGTGATTAGAAATTACGGAATTGCTCCATTGAACTCATTTATGGTTGGTTGGACAATTGACGGTGTTGTACAAACACCTGTTCCTTATTCAGGCGCAACAATTCCTGTGGGAGGCAATACGAATATGATTTTAGCCAACTTAAATTTCCCTACTAGTACAACTAGTTTAGAGTTTTGGACATCAATGCCAAATGGTGTTACTGATGAACGCCCAAGCAACGATACTTTAACAGTAGGAATATGCCCAGGTTTAGCAGGAACGTATTCTGTAGGTCATTCTTCTTCTGATTACCCAACCGTATCAGCGGCATTAGATGCTTTGATGAGTTGTGGTGTTAGTGGTCCTGTTACAATGGAATTTACAGCAGGGACATATGCTGGACCTTGGGTATTGACAGAAATACCAGGTGCAAGTCTTGCTAATACAGTAACGTTTGATGGACTAAATTCAGCAAATGCAATCATAACGCATGATGCTTCTGGTCCTAATGGTGCTGCAACCGTTACGTTTGACGGAGTAGATTACTTTACCATTAAGAACTTTAGAATAGAAAATACAGGAACAGCAGCTCCAGTTTATGGTGTTTTGTTCACCAATGCAGCAAATTATAATACAATTGATAACAACGAAATTATAGTGCCAACAGGTACGACAACGAATATAGTAGGTGTTTTGACTTCTAATAGCTATACTGCTAGTGTTGGTACTGCTGCTGAAGGAAATAATGCAAACTACACGACGATTAGTAATAATGATATTAGTGGAGGTGTTGCAAATGTTATTTTGGAAGGAGGTATCTCCAACTTTGAAAACATAGGCAATAAAATCATGGATAATAACATGCACGATGCCGATGATTTTGGTATCTATGTGGATGAGCAAGATAGTTTAGTCATTAGTGGAAACACAATTTATGACTTGACTGCGGCTAATGCAGATGCGGTACAATTGTATGACATTCGCAACTTTTCAATTCTAGCCAATGACATTACTTCAAGAGATTATGGTATTGCCATTTTTGGAGGTTTTGCAGCAGGAGATGAAGTAACCAATGGTTTGATCGCTAATAACATGGTTCTTACGGGAACAAATGGAGAAGCCTTCTATCTACGTGAAGCAAACGCAATTTATATCTACCACAATACATTTAGTGGAACACGTGCTTGTTGGTTAGACAATCACTTTAATATTGATTTGCGTAATAATATTTTGAATGCAACTACAGGAGAGTGTTTTTATACCCTGGATCCTGTAAGTATGTCTGGAATGGACCACAACTTGTATTTCGTTAGTGGAGTAGGAGGTCGTGCTGTTCGTTTTGGTACACAAACCTATGTTACCTTAGCTGACTGGCAAACAACGGGAGTTGGTTATGACTTAAACTCTGTATCAGGAAATCCTAACTTTGTTAATGGATTATACATTGGTGGATCTTTACCAGTTGATACAGCAGATGTTACTTTAACCTTTCCAATTACAACCGATATCAATGGTGATCCTCGTCCATTAGGACTAAAACCAGATATTGGAGCAGATGAGCATGTTGTTATTGCTAATGATGCAATGATAGTAGGTTTAAAATCACCTGATGGTTGTGGATCTGCAGTAGATGACGTTATTATTTCAATTGCTAATGTTGGTTCTACTCTAATTTTGACTGCCCCAATTACTGTAAATGTAACAGGAGCAGCAGTTGCAACCTTTAATGCATCTCATCCTATATTATTGTCAGGGATAACGATTGACAAAAATATGGGTTCGATTAATACAGAAGCAGGAGGCGTTTTCAACTTTGAAATTATCATTAGTGCAGGAACAGATACGAACCCATCTAACGATACTTTAAGAACTTCTGTGACCATTCTTCCTAGTAACCAAATGGCTTTGTCTATGGTAGGAGATACAACAGTTTGTGATAGTAGTACAGCAATGATAGCTGCTTTAGCTAGTTATTCACCTGCTACTGTACTTTGGTACGATGCGCCAGTAGGCGGAAACTTAGTACACATCGGAAATGGCTTTACAACACCTAACCTTTCTGGTACAACAATGTATTATGCAGAAATTCAAGGATGTGCTTCTCCTAGAGCAGTAGCGACAGTAGATGTAGATGTATTTGGAATTCAAGTAAATTTAGGAGCCGATCAAACAATTTGTGATGGTGCTGCTGCAACTTTAACACCAGCCGTAACTTCTTCTGTAGCGACTTCTTTAATGTGGTCAGATGGTTCTCAATCTGCCTTTATTGAAGCAACAGCATCAGGATTATATACAGCAACAGTAATGAACGCATATGGCTGTATGGATACAGACACGGTAGAAGTAACCGTATCTGCTGCTCCAGCAGTTGCAGATGTAACAGGAAATGTATCTTGTGGTGGTGTAGGAGATGGTGCTATTGATTTGACTCTAACGGGTGGAACTGGACCTTATAGTTACCAATGGAGTACGTCAGCAACAACAGAAGATGTAGCAGGTCTTTCTGGTGGTTTCTACAACGTAACGATTACGGATAACGGAACGGCTTCTAACTGTGCTTATGTAATGAGCTATCAAGTAACAGAGCCATTAACCTTATCTGCGAATGTAGATGTTGCTAGTGTAGCTTGTAACGGAAATGATGGATCAATTGACATTACAGTATCAGGAGGTTCTCCAAACTATACGTATAACTGGTCAACTTCTGCAACAACAGAAGACTTAACCAATGCTCCTGCTGGAACACATACGGTATCTATTACAGATGCGAATGGTTGTGAAACAACAGCAACAGGAACCGTTACAGCAACGACTCCAATTGTTATTACTATAGATACGATCTATGCTGAGATTTTAGCAATTGCAGGTGGTATTGAAATCACAGCAACAGGTGGTACTGGAACATTACAATATACATGGAATACAGGGGCTACGACGGATGACCTTACAGGTTTGGTAGCAGGTACTTATG
>CALDEP010000358.1 GCA_937942475.1 uncultured Aureispira sp. | reverse complement strand
AGAGTCGCCCTTTTGAAGGTGCAATAAATGGAACAAATCTTTGGCTAGATAGGTTTTTTCTTCTATTGTAATCGGCTGTTCAGGATTGTCTTGCTCAAAAGCTTCTTTTAATGTTTTTACCCATTTGCCACCACGAAAGCCACTGGCTTGAAGGTCAATTTTTACAGTATCAACTTCCTTAAATTTATAAGCTAAAGTAGGTGTTTTGTGATCGAGTAAAATACCTGTTACCACGAAGTTTTTTTCTTGAAAAAGAACATTATTTTTAAGTGTCGTTTTTTCAATCAATTCCCAAGTTGGAGGTTCTAATTCAAATACCTTGATTTCAGTTTCAGAACGCATTTCTCGGATTTCGTAGACAATCGCACCTTTCTCAATTAAATTCCAAGTATAGCTTTTTAACTTGGCTTGAACCTGTGCTGCAATGCCTTTAGGGCCACAAACAGCAACTCTTCGTTGAATGCCAATTTGATGGCGAATCACCATGTCAAAATTAACAAAATGATCAATATGCGTATGGCTAATAAAAACAGCATTCGCATTTTGAACTTCCTTAACCGTCCAATTACTAGCATCGCCACATTCGCAAATATAGCTCCAAGGATGATTGTCGAGCTGTACGGAAATAGAAATATCTTCGTTGCTTTTGCTTTTTATTTCTGACTGAAACATGGTTTTTTTGTTTTGAAAATACTTCTTTATAATGAGTAGCAATACTGAAAATTTCCGAAAAATCCTATGAATAAGATGGTCTACTTACAATAGCTAAGAAAGTAGCCTAATGATAGCCACATCGTCATTGGGTTTTAAATCGTACTCCTGTTGTAGATAAAGACATTTTCGATCCAACATATTATCCTGTTGTTGAAAGTCGGTATTCAACATCAAAAACTCTATAGGATTCATGCCTTCAACACTTTCTGTAGAATTTTTGGCAAAACTCAACACGCCATCTGTGGAAATTGCTAAATTAGTTAGCTCTTGAAAGAAATGTGTTTTGGTGTGTTGACTAGACCATTCTTCAAAGGATTTATTAAGATGATAAGCCAAGTAATCAGGCTTGTCATTCTGTTCAATCAGAATAAGCTGATCATTAGCTGCCAATACACCATCTCCAGTAGTGGTAATCAAAGCACTTTGAGTCGGAATATGATAAACAGCAAGAATACAAGTGGCGACCAATTCTTCCACTTCTAAAAATAGATTGTTCTTTTCTTTTTGAATCGTTGAGAATAGTTGTTTTAAGATTTCTTCCGACAAACTTTCTATCGAAATATCTTGAAGGTTGAGTCTTGGGTTTTTAAGTTCTAAATAGGGGAGTTCTTTAATGATTTTTTTGAGAATTTTGCCGAATAAGGTTGCTGCAAAGTGACTATCTTTTCCAGAAGAACAACCATCCATGACACCCGCAATGATCCAGTCTTTGTTGACCTGTTCCCAATACAAAAAATCTTCGCAGAAAATGGGATGGAATTCACCGAGTTGTAGTGTGGAGTATACTTTCATAGTGTTTTAGTTGCCTTTCTTTTTAAATAAACGATCAACATATCCTGGGCGTTTCGCTGTGAATTGAGGGTATTCAAATCCTTTTCGGACAATAATTAATTCTTTAGGAATGAATAGGAAGATGTAATGATGTTCTTTTACAATTAATGTTTGAATTTCCTTGTAAAGCTTTTCTTGCTTTTCGGGATCACTTGTTTGGTTTAATGCTTCTATTAATTGGTCGCATTTAGAAGACTGAAATCCAGTTCTATTCGAGCCATATTCTATGTCTGAGTCCGAATGCCAAAGCTGTTTAAAATCATATAAACTATTGGACATGACCCAAGCCAGTATAAAAGACTCAAAATCTCTAGTATTGACGCTTTCCAAAACACTTGGGAAGTCGCAGGGGTCAATGACCAAATTTACACCAACTTCCTTTAGGTTTTCTCTCAAAGAATGAAGGATCGCCTTTCGGACAGAATGCCCTTGATTATAAAGAATAGAAAACTCAAGTTCTACCTTTTTTCCTTTGATAATTTTTTCCCGAATGCCATTTTTATCTTTATCCTTCCAACCCGCTTCATCTAGTAATTGAGCAGACTTTTTTAAATTAAAATCAATCGCTGGAATATCCTTGTTAAAATAAGATTGTTGAGGATTCATGGGACCATCTGCTAAACTAGCATATCCATTGAATAGTTCCTCTAGGAGCCTTTTTCTGTCAACAGCATGAGCAATGGCTTTTCGAACACGTACATCCGATAACTTTGGTAATTTAGTATTTAAGCCGATATAGTGATAAATGAATTGGTTCACCGCATGGAAATCTATGGAATCCTTAGAGCTTTTTCCTTCCATAAGGGCTGAAAATCGAGAAGGAGAAATAGAACGAATCACATCTAATTCGCCTTCTTTAAGTAAATTTAAGGCGATGTCCATGTCAGGAATCACTTTATAGACAATAGCTGTTGGATAGGCTTTGAGCTGAGGGCAGTTTTTTACCTGATCGCCCCACCAATTTTTTTTGCGTTCTAAGCGTACATACGAACCTCTCCATTGCTTCCAAAAGACTAGTTGGTAAGGACCAGAACCAACAACATAATCTTTATCCGATCTAAATTTTTCTTCAGAAAATGTATCGGCAAAAGCTAGCAAGGAATGATCTGTTATTTCTTCTTCAGAATCTAATTCAGCAATTGAAATTTGGCGTAGTGCAAGATTTGTATCATAATGGTATTCTGGCAAAACAAAGGTTTCGCAACCAGAGCTTTCCTCTGCTCTAAAGTAGGGTTCTTTGGTATAAATAATAAATTTCTTTGGATCGTCTTTGTTTACAACTATATCTTTAATAAACTGATAATAAGGTCGCATAGCACCACTGCGGATTGCTTTGAATTTAATCGCCTTGATGGTAAATAAATAATCATGCCCTGTTATAGGGCTACCATTGTCCCAGGTGGCTTCTGGACGTATTTCATATGCAATAGACAGACCACCTTTAAAAACACCCTCTGTAATTGTTTGAATGATTGGTCGTTGCAAAGCTAAGACAGGTTCTAGTGTTTGGTTTTGTGCATTATAATCCAATAATTTTGAAAAAATATTTTCTTGAATGTAAAAAGCATTTGACGAACGAGAGATTAATGGGTTTAAGTCATCTGGTTCCGATGTTTCGTGGATGTTTAAGGTGAATTCATCTTGTGCAAAAAGATAAGAACTGGCTATAAAAAATAAAAGTAAACAGAGTGTTTTCATGATAGGTAGTTTTTATAAAGAAAATTTAGACAGGCTCTAAAATAGTAAGTTGTTGTTAGATAAAAGACAGACAGAACATTCTAATTACAAAATGTCATGTTCAATTTCATCTATAAAATAAGGCGCACGAATATTTTTTCGCCTCCACGAAATTCTATACATATGTTTGCCAAAGTAGAGATATTCTGTTTTTTTTAAGGCCCCTTTTCTTAATATCCTTAGAGTTTTGGAAAGTTGGTAAGCTTTGTTTCTATAGGGTAGAAATCCAGAAAGGCTATAAGTGGTTTTAAGACGTTTTTTTTTAGTATAATAATTAACCTTAAAATAAGGGGGATAACTACACTCCACACAGCCATGATCGGCATAAATTCTAGCCAGACTATCTTGATCTTTATAATAACTATAATGTTTGTTTTGAGAATAAAAAAGTTGTGGTGCTTTTTTAGATTTTTCGGAAATAGGATAAGATGGAAAATCACAAGTACTACAATAAATAGATAGCGTTTTAACTTTAGAATTTTTATAATCTTCTAGTAAATATTCTACCAATCCTTCGCTACTGCTTGATTTTAAATCACCTTTAACTGGTTTGACATAGGCTCGAAAACCATTAAACCTAAAAATAGTACTTTTGTAAATAACACTATTAAATTGCCCTAGATGAGACATTCTAGGAGTATCTAGAGCAGCAACTAGATCTTTGACTTTAGTTCGCTTAGAAATAGTAAGTTCTGCTTGCACATAAAACTTTTTAGCACTAGGCTTAATGGAGATCGATTTAAGTAAGAAAATGGAATCTACTCGGACAAAATGAAAGCTAGTCCGCTTGATCTTTAGTTTTTTGTAATTCGAATTTTTAGAAAAAAAGGAAGGCGGAAGGCGCTTGTTATAATAAGCAGAAACATCGACTGGTTGAGCAACTCCAATTTGAAGGCTATTAATCCCCCAATTAGCTTTTAAAGTATCTTTTTGAGCAAAAAGTTGGACAGGGATTATCACAAGGAAAATCCAAGAAAAGAATGGAATAGGCTTCATTTTTTTATAATTACAGGAGTGTTAAGGCTATTAATAATAACAAAAAAAAGCGAACAACTCAAAGAGTCATTCGCTTAATATATTTTAAATCTTGTTTGTAATTCCTAAGAACCACACATCAAACAATCGTCTGGATTGTCTATGCTACAAGCAATACCTTCATCTGAATTTGCCGCTTCAACTTCTGCTTTTGCAAATTTAGTTTGATGTTTAGACGACAAAGTAAATTTGATAGGATCAACAGCAGCCTTGCTTCTCAAGTAATACATACCTGTTTTTAAACCCTTTTTCCAAGCATAGAAATGCATAGAAGTTAGCTTAGCAAAGGTTGGGTTTTCAACAAATAAGTTCAAGCTTTGAGATTGACAAATAAAGGCACCTCTATCTGCTGACATGTCAATAAGATGACGTTGTTTGATCTCGTAAGATGTTTTGTACAAGGCTTTGATATCGTCTGGAATTTCTTTTACTCCTTGAACAGAACCATTGGCAGCCATTAATTGCTCCTTAATATCTTCCGTCCATAAGCCCAATTCAATCAAATCTGTCAACAAATGTTTGTTCACAATAATGTACTCTCCAGAAAGTGTTCTACGAGTATAAATATTAGAAGTATAGGGCTCAAAACATTCGTTGTTTCCTAGTATTTGCGAAGTAGAAGCCGTTGGCATTGGAGCCAATAACAAACTATTACGAACACCATTTTCTTTAATATTAGCACGCAATTTATCCCAATCCCATCTAGAAGAAGGCGTTTGACCCCACATATCAAATTGCAAAATGCCTTTGCTAATCGGAGAACCTTCATACGATTGGTAAGGACCATCTTCTTTTGCCAATTCAGCAGATTCTGTAACCGCTGCATAGTACATGGTTTCAAAGATCGCTCTGTTCAACATTTTACCTTCTGTACTATCAAATGGATAGCGCATCAAGATCAATGCATCTGCCAAACCTTGAACACCAATACCGACAGGACGGTGACGCATGTTGGAATTGCGAGCTTCTATAACAGGATAGTAATTGATGTCAATAACTTTGTTTAAGTTACGAGTAACAATTCTAGTAATTTCGTATAATTTATCGAAATCAAATTTGCCATTAATAACAAACTTAGGCAAAGAAATAGACGCTAAGTTACAAACCGCTACTTCATCTTTAGAAGTATACTCCATAATCTCTGTACAAAGATTACTAGAACGAATAACACCTAGGTTTTTTTGATTTGATTTTTCATTAGCATGATCCTTATACAACATATAAGGCGTCCCTGTTTCGATTTGAGATTCTAAGATCTTGGTCCACAAGTCACGCGCTTTGATGGTCTTTTTGCCTTTTCCTGCTGCTTCGTATGCTACGTATTTTTGTTCGAAATCGTCTCCATAGCTATCGTACAAACCAGGACACTCGTTAGGACACATCAAGGTCCATTCGACATCTTCTTCTACACGTTTCATGAACAAGTCAGAAATCCACATAGCGTAGAATAAATCTCTAGCACGTTTTTCTTCTTTACCATGATTTTTCTTCAAGTCCAAGAAGTCAAAAACATCTGCATGCCAAGGCTCCAAATAAATAGCAAAAGCACCTTTACGCTTTCCACCACCTTGATCTACATAACGAGCAGTATCGTTGTATACACGCAGCATTGGAACAATACCATTCGACATGCCCCCAGTTCCTTTGATGTAACTGCCTTGTGCACGAATATTATGAATGCTCAAACCAATACCACCAGCAGATTGAGAAATCTTAGCACAGCGAGTCAAGGTTTCAAAAATACCAGAAATAGAATCTTCTGTAGCACTCAATAAGAAGCAAGAAGATAATTGTGGTTTTGGTGTCCCTGCATTAAATAGGGTAGGTGTAGCGTGAATGAACCATTTTTCAGACATCAAACTATAGGTTTGAATAGCAGAAACAATGTCTTCTCCATGAATACCAATAGCAGCACGCATCAGCATATATTGAGGACGTTCTACAATCTTGCCGTCCATACGTAGTAAGTAAGAACGCTCTAAGGTTTTGAATCCGAAATAATCAAACTCATAATCGTTTTCATGTTTGATAGCAGTATCAAATACCTTACGATTTTTCCAAATGGTTGCAAACGTTTCGTTAGAAATCAATTGGGCATTTTGACCTGTTTTAGGATCAATATACTCATGCAAAGCTTTCATTGTTTTAGCGAAAGAATTGTTTGAGTTTTTATGTAAATTAGAAACTGAGATACGAGCAGCCAAAATCGCATAATCAGGATGTTGGGTTGCCATTGTAGCAGCAGTTTCAGAAGCTAAATTATCTAGAATGGTCGTACTTACACCATCATATAAACCTTGAATAACTTTTTTACAGATTTCGATAGAATCTACATAACGAAGATCTAGTCCATTGCATAAATACTCGATGCGTTTTTTGATTTTATCAAAAGAGACTTCTTCTGTTTTTCCATTTCTTTTTAATACTTGCATTTTTTTTGTTTTGATGTCGATGCGTTTCTTCACGCATGTATTTTGGTGGAACAATCTAGTATGAATACTAGTAATACTTTAGGACGTCCAAAGCCTGAAACCTTAATTCTGGGCAAAGAATGGACGAGTGACTATCCTAGAGAACCTAATGTTCGATAGCCACTGATCAAGTTTGTTTGTTTCTTAGGAATGGTAAAAAAATAAATTGAACAAAATTATTCAAATGCTCAAGTTATTTTTTTACTGTTCCTTAGTACACAGTGTACTTAAGTTGTTTCTAGTATAAGTTAAGTCTAAAAATCTTCGTCTAAGGAAAACGTTTGTTTTTCACGATCAGCCATAACACCAGCTTTTTGATAATCGCCCACCCGTTTTTCAAAGAAGTTTGTTTTACCTTGTAGAGAAATTAAATCCATCCAAGAGAAAGGATTTGCCGTGTTGTAAACCTTCTCATTTCCTAAAGAAACCAATAAGCGGTCTGCAACAAACTCAATGTATTCGTTCATCAAGTTGGAATTCATTCCAATTAAAGAAACTGGAAGCGCATCGGTTACAAATTCTTTTTCGAAAGTAACTGCTTCTGTAATAATGTCTTCAACTTCTTTTTTGTCCAAAGGATTCTGTAACATAGAATACAATAAACAAGCAAAATCACAATGCATTCCTTCATCTCTACTAATTAACTCATTAGAGAAGGTTAGTCCTGGCATTAAGCCACGTTTTTTGAGCCAGTAGATAGCGCAAAAGCTACCAGAGAAGAAAATACCTTCTACGGCTGCAAAAGCAATTAGTCTATGGGCAAAAGAAGGTGCTTCATCAATCCATTTCAAAGCCCATTTTGCTTTTTTCTGAACACAAGGAAGGGTATCCATAGCCTTAAATAAGGCGTTTTTTTCTGCGGTATCTCTGATATAGGTATCAATCAAAAGACTATATGCTTCTGCATGAATGTCTTCAATTTGAATTTGAGCAGCGTAAAAAGAGCGTGCTTCTGCAATCTGAACATCCTTATAGAAATTTAAAACTAAATTTTCATTAACAATACCATCACTAGCCGCAAAAAAGGCTAAGACATGTTTAATGAAATGACGTTCATTGTCATTTAATTTCTCATTCCAGTCAATAATATCTGCCTCTAGATCAATTTCATCTGTCGTCCAAAAACAAGCCAAAGCCTGTTTACGCATTTCCCATACAGCATCGTGCTGGATTGGAAATAAAACAAAACGATCATCACTCTCTGTAAGAATTAATTCTTTATTATTCATTTGATATAAAACAATTTGTTGTGGATAAGTCTTTGTGGAACTTAATTGTGAATAGGTTAAAATGGGACATTTAATAGGAACTTATTTGGGTTAATTTTCGTGCTACTCAAATTTAGAGTTTTTATTCCAATTGCCCAAATTGACTTTTAAGGTTAATTTAAAGTTAATGCCTTAATTTATTGTTTATCAGTTGATTAGTGTTTAAATAAAAATAAAAATCAAATGAAAGCGCTCATCGCCACTTATCAACACTTATATTGTGAATAAGTGACTTAGTACCTTGATACTGCTATGTTTTTTGATGTTTTAGGCTAGAGTCGCTTTAAAATGTGCGTACTAAAAAAGAAGGAGTAAAACAAAAATATTTACTTTTTTTTTGAAACTTATTTTTGTAAAAGAAAATAGGATTGTCTTAAAATGTGGATAACTTTTTTTTTGCTATAACTTTGAGCAGAAGGAAGGATTTTTTTTAGTAGAAAATTTGCTCCAATTAAGCTTGCATAGCAATCGTATACCAAAGCCCAATGCCAGTTTCAAGGCAAGCTTCGTCCAAGTCAAAATAAGGACTGTGCAACATAGCGGTCATTCCTTTTTCTTCATTTCTACACCCTAAGAAAATAAAACAAGCAGGAATTTTTTGAGAGTAATAACCAAAATCTTCTCCTGCCATAGAAGGCGGATGTGGAAAGACTAAATTATCGGATTCTAATAAGCCCGCTAAATGATCCGCAAGTGCCGGATTATTATAAGTCAAAGCATGCCCATCAATATAATTAAACTCAAAGCTAGCAGCATGTGCGGCACAAGTACTTTCTAATAATTGATGCAAACGCTTCTTTAAATCAGCTTTGACTGCCAAAGACAAGGTTCGGATAGAAGCAGAAAGTTTAATCGTTTCTGGGATAATATTATGTGCCGTTCCAGCTTCTATAACCGTAAAAGAAACAACGACCGCATCTAAGGCAGGCACGTTTCGAGCAACAATCGCCTGAACAGCATTGATGTATTGTGCCGCAATGACAATCGGGTCAATGGTGCTGTGTGGATAAGCAGCATGTCCTCCTTTGCCTGTAATTATAATTTCCAAAATGTCAGGCTGCCCCATAGCAGGACCTGTGCAAAGACCAATTTTTCCTGTATCCAAGGTTGGCCAAACATGCTGTCCATAAATTTTATCTACCCCTTCCAGAACACCATCTTTAATCATGGGAAGCGCACCACCAGGAATATTTTCTTCATCGGGTTGGAATATAAATCGAATGTTGTGTTGCAACTGCTCTTTGTTTTGTACAATTAATTTGGCAGCGCCCAACAACATGGCTGTATGAGCATCATGACCACACATGTGCGCAATGCCATTTATCGTAGATTGATAGGCTTTTTGTCCTAACTCTTGAATGGGCAAAGCGTCCATATCTGCTCTTAAAGCAATTCTCTTTTGAGCATTTGGAACATTCAAATCTGCATACAAACCATTTTTTCCAATATTAGGATGAACGTCTAAACCTAAAGCTCGAAGTTCGCTTTCTACCAATGCAACTGTTTTGTAAACTTCTGATCCTAGTTCTGGATGTTGGTGGAGGTGACGACGAGTTTGAATAGTTTCGGTGATAATATTTGTAGGTATAAGCATGTTTTGAGATATTGAGGATTTTTAATTTGAAAATAAGTTGATTTGAAGATTTGAAGATGATTATCTATTCATTCTTTTGTTCTAACTTAGAAAAAATAAAATTTTCAAATCGAGGCACTAATTATAGTAATTAGCAGGTTTTTAATTTTTTATTCCTAGAGAGTAGAAATTTTCCCGCTTGTTATGATAACAAATAAAGATGAATTTAGAGAAAATATACCAAGAACGCTTAGATGATTTCTTGAAACAGCAAAAAGAAAAAGCGAGTAAGATGTTTCAAATTGGCAATGTTCGAGTCGCTTTGTTTGTCTTAATGATTTACTTACTGTTTCAATTTTTTAGTTCAGAATTTGAAGCCATGTATTGGTGGTGGGGCTTCTTGGGCATCGTTCCTGTTTTTGTATTTTTTATAAGAATACATCAACGCCATTTTGACGAAAAACGAAGGATTGATGAGTTGGTTGTTATCAATGAAAAAGAACTAAGAATATTAAAAACAAATCAACCACAATTTGATGGTGGCGAAGAATTTGACGATCCACACCACGATTATTGTTCGGATTTAGATTTGTTTGGTTCAGCAGGAATTTTTGCTTTTGTAAACCGAACCTCTACAGCAAAAGGGAAGGAGCGTTTGGCGAATTTATTCAAAGATCCTTTGAACGAAGTAGACGCTATTTATACTCAACAAGATGCTGTAAAAGTATTAAGCCCTAAGATTGATTTTCGTCAAGCCTTTATGGCGAATGGTCGAATTACAGAAGATACTTTGGATGATATCGCTTATTTGCAAGCTTGGACAGTAGCGCCTGTTGCTTTTATAGATTCTACGCCTTGGAAAATAACACGGGTGGTTTTGCCTTTACTATCCATTGCAGCATTGGTTTATTTTATGATAAGTTTTAATCATTTGCCTTTGTTGTTAATGGGGATCATAAACTTTGCGCTTTTAGGTATTAAAAGCAAATATGTAGGGAAGGAACACACGGAAATTGGGAAACGACAAGAAATTTTAAGAATGTATGTTTCCTTACTCAATTTGGCAAATCAAGAAGATTTTGGAGAGGCTAGTATTCTCAATGAAATTAAAAAAACGGCTAAAGAGGCACAATCTGGCTTTGGTCGCCTTTCTAAAATTGTAGATTATTTTGATCAACGCTTGAATATTTTTGTTGGCTTGGGCTTGAATTTACTCATCTTATACGATGTACAATGTTTGTTTGCTTTGGAAGCTTGGAAGAAAAAGCACAAACAGTTTTTGAACAACTGGCTAGATAGTGTTGCGGAGTTGGATGGTTTAATAAGCTTGGCTACTTTTAATTATAATAATTCTGAATTAAATTTTCCTCAGTTAGAAAAATCTGACAAATTGTATATTCATGCAGAAAATTTAGGACACCCCTTAATCCCTGTTTCTGA
>CALDEP010000357.1 GCA_937942475.1 uncultured Aureispira sp. | reverse complement strand
AAGACTTAAAAAACATCCTTATCAAGGGTTTTCCTATCCTAGTAATCCACCCAAATCTCCCATTCCAGGAGGCAATAATTTAGCCATCATTGCTTGAGATTCTTCCTGTTCTTTGATAGAAGCTTCTGCAATCACACGATTGGTAGCTTCTAAAATTAAATCTTCCAATTGCTCTTTATCTGTCAAGTCCAAAGAAGGGTCAATCGTCACGTCCAAAATTTGGCGCGCAGCATTGGCTTTAATTTTAAGCATTCCTCCACCAGCTTCTCCCTCCACTGTAATGGCCAACAAAGCCTCGTGCATTTGCTTTTTCATTTCCTCCATTCCTCCAAACATAATCGTATTTTTTTGTGTGTTAATAAATGTATTTTATATACAGAATTATTTTTTATCTATCGCCAATTTTCGTTGGCATCTTCTCCATCTTTTTCCAAGAACTCTTGCCAATTTTGAAGATGCTCTTTTGAATAAGTAGGCAACTCATCACTGTACGACCAATCTGTAATCCAGGTGACAGGAGCAGTAGCAGAATAAGGCACCATCGCATAATTCAACGTAGTATCATTGACCAATCGAGGCATTCGATTATTCACCGATTTCCATACTTCCATCTTAATAATAGGATTCTCCACCCCACTTTCTTTCACTTTATCTCTAATAAAATGGGCAAACCTCAAAAAGGTTTTTGGTGTTCGACGCATTTTTCGATACTGTCGATAATTAATATATTGATCCAAAGCAATTGGAAGTTCTTCTCCTGTTTCCGGAATAACCACCTTCATTCGCCAAGCATCTACCGTATCCACCAACATCATTCGCCAAGCAAATAAATGTCCTTCACCTGTCCAAGAAGGATTTCCTTTGTACAGATAATGTCGAAAAGGCATGGTCAGCTGAAAAGCAAACCAAATTGTCAAAAAAGCAATACTAATACGCTTTCTACTCAATGTTGTTGTATTAGCATCTACCTCTTTTTGATACTCATTTCCTCTAAAGAACAGATAGGCTAAAAGTGGGTAAGAGATTAATTTGATGTACAAATTTGTGCCCTTAAATAAATCAGAAATATAAAGTCCATAGCCAATCCCAAGCATTAAACCAATGCCCAAAGCTATTTTTAAGAGTTGTGTTTTATGATAACGCTCATACATTTTTTCTGCCCAATTTGGCGCAAAGAAAATAGCGGTACTTGCCAACATAATGGTCGGAAAATCTCCAATCGACCACATATAATCATTCAAGGTATGGAAAGCGACGACAGGGATCAATGCCCAACGTCTCCAACGTTTTGACAAAAGAAAAAAGGCAATCGTTAAATCAAAAAACAAGCCTCCATACGAAAACGCATAAGCCGCTTCTGTCGTCTGTAACAAGGACTGAAAAGGTTCTGGATAAGCCCTAGAGATATCAACCAACCAGTATTTCATCGGAAAACCTGCCAACCAATCGTAATGTATTTTAGCAATTCCTCCATAAAAATAAACAATGCCTATTTGCCATCGAAAGAGCAATACTTGCCAATAAGGCACCGTCGTTCGTTTCTTCTTCACAGGCGTTCCCCATCGGTCGGCATCGACCAAACAGAAGAAGAAAAAAAACATCGCCACCAAATAAAAGTGATTGTTATAATGCCCTTTGTCTGCCAAGAAAATATACGTCCAACTCAAAAACGTAATCATTGCATTGAGCCGATAATGAATTCCTACCGCAAATAAAATACAAGAACCAATGGCACCATAAAAGAAGACATCCAACAGGTAATTCGGCAAGAGATGTATCCAATGAAAAAAGTCATAGGTGTTATAAAACTTGGATGGCTCTAAATAATTCACGAAGTAGTCGTGAAAATTTACAAAATCTTCTAGTAAAATAAAACCAAACAAAAGTCTTAGTATCCCCAAAGAGGAGGCACTCACTTCTTTAAATAATATAGAGGTATCTGGTAGCTTCACAATACTTTGTTCATAAATCGTATTTAATTGATTATCAGCAAAATACCTTCCCACCCATTAAGTGACTTAAATATATGATAATCAACCAAATACAAGATTTTTTTTATATTTTTTATCAAAAAAATAAAAAATCTATAAAGTATTAGACTTCATAGACTATAAAACTAATCTTTTATTGCATAAAAATAAAACTTTAGCTAATTTGGAGATATAAAAACAGATACTATTTTGAAAAAACAGCAATCATACCGTTTATGGACACTTTTAGGATTAGGGCTTTATTTATTCTTAGCCCTTTCTAATCACGTTTCTGTAGCAGAAGGACAATTGGGTTATTTTATTAGAGAAGGAGCTATTTTCTGGCAACAAGGAGAGCTTCTATTCTCTAACAGCCTTACTTATACGAACCCTGAACAGCCGATGTACAACAATCATTGGTTGTCAAGCGCTTTTTTCTATGCGATACAGCAAGGAATTGGTTTTGGCGGTTTACATTTTTTAATTGTAACGTTCTATGTTTTAGCCTTTTCCTTTTTATTTCGGCTGCTAGTTCAATCTACCAATCTTATTGTTATCCTTTTAATTGGGCTATTAGCAGCTCCTTTATTTGCGACACATTATATCATAGCACCTGTTTTATTTACACACTTGTTTTCCATTGTCTTTTTTATTTTATTGTATCAATATTTAAACGACAAAAAAACAATCAAGTGGCTCTATTTATTGCCCGTTTTACAATTGCTTTGGGTCAACTGCCACACTTATTTTTTTATTAGTTGGGGACTCTTAATCGCTGCTTTTCTACAGGCTTTATTTTATCAAAAAGATAAAGCTACCCCCTTGCTAATCATTACCATTATATGTTTAGCCGCCTCGTTTATTCATCCACAATTTGCCAAAGGCACTTTTGGAGCATTAAGCATGGCTTTCTCTTACTTTGAAATTTTGCCGATATGGGAGCGAACGACCTTAGACGCTTATTTATTAACCCATTCTTATACCTTATTGTATGTCTTAGTGATAAGTATCCTAAGCCTTTTGGGCAGCCTTGGGTTGGCATTAAAAATCAAGACAACTAGACCTAAATTTTTCATATTAAGTACGGCTGTTCTATTCATTTTCTTTTCCTTTTGGAACAATCAATTGGTTTTGTTAGCAGGAATTGCTTGGATGATCATTGCTTTTCCAATCTTCAATTATCACCTAGAAAAGCCCTCTGAAGAAGTGGATGAAAAGCATTTTTTATTACAATACAACCCTCCCGTTTTAGCCCTGTATCTTTTGCTTCCCATCTTTTTTGTAGCAGGTTTTCTTCAACCCATTAATAACTTTGGCTATGGTTTAAGGGAAGACGAAACCGTATCCATTGATTTTATCAACCAAGTTGGTATTCAAGGACCCTTTTTCCACAACAGTGCCATTAGTGGTTTGATGGCTTATGGACTACCTCAAGAACAGCCCTTATACCTATCTAGCCAAGCTTTAGCACATCCAGTATCTTTTTTAACTCAAAAATATTTTCCTCAAATTTTAGATCCATTTGCATGGAAAGCCGTTCACGATGAATATCAGTTCAATGCTATTCTTTTTAGATTAAAAAATGAAGCCAACCCTCAATTGGAGTTCATGGGCAATCTATTATCAAACGGCAAATGGGCAATGGTGTATTACAAACAAGATTATGAGGTTATTTTACTCAAAAGAAATCAGAAAAATCAAGCATTGATTAATCAATACGAGATAATTCCCAACACGGAGTGATCCTCCACAGCCCCTTAAAAAATGAACCGTTTATTACTACCACTATTATTATTAACATCCCCTTACCTTTCCAAAGCACAAGTATATACAGAAGTAGCACAAAGTATAGGCATCAGTCATGCGCACAAAGATCTCAACCGAATGGGCGGAGGCTGTGCTTTTTTTGATTATAACAACGATGGTTACGAAGACCTATACCTATCTGGCGGCAATGATCGAGATTACTTGTATCAGAACAACGGCAACGGAACCTTTACAGAAGTTGGAATTGCGGCAGGCTTAGCCACAACGGGCACCTATCAGACCTTTGGGGTCATTACAGGAGACATTGACAACGATGGCGATCGAGATCTTTTCTTGACCACCTTTATGGATACAGATTCTTTGGGCAATGATTATTTTGTGAACAACAAACTTTTTGTCAATCAAGGAAATGGCACCTTTGTAGATGAATCGACCAGTGCAGGCATTACAGACAGCACCATGAGTATTTCTGCTACTTTTGGCGATTTTAACAAAGACGGTTTTCTAGATATTTATGTCGGGAATTACTTAGACCACGATGGTCCGATTCAAGATTCTTTAGGAAATCTTATAGGAATTATGGCGCAAGGTTTTGCCAATTATTATTACGTCAACAATGGCAACGGAACCTTTACGCAAAGTGCCAATAGCTCAAACCTCATGAATATGGGCTGCGCCTTAGCGGTTGCTGCAACGGATTATGATAATGATAGCGATGCCGATATCTATATTGCCAATGATTTTGGAGAATGGAATGTTCCAAATTCACTCTATGAAAACAATTATCCCAATACAAGTTTTACAGATGTTAGTGTTCCTTCCAATACCAATATTGGTTTGTTTGGAATGGGGATCGCTGTTGGTGATTACAACGAAGATTTGTACTTAGATTATTATGTGACCAATTTAGGACCTAATGTATTGTTACAAAACAATGGCAATGGCACGTTCTCAGAGACAACAACTGCTGCTGGAGTGGTCAATGGATCGGTAGATACGCTGCTTAGTACAGGTTGGGGAGCTGCTTTTTTTGATTATAACAACGATAGTTATTTAGATTTGTTTGTTGCAAATGGTCAAATTCCAATGCCTGCAAACTTTCGTGCCACGCATCCAGAAGATCCTAATAAATTCTACCACAACAATGGAGATGGAACGTTTACAGATACGAGCGATTATTTAGGCATGAGCAGTCGCACGATTGCTCATGGAATGGCTTATGCTGATTATGATAATGATGGTGATATAGATTTTGTAGTAGCAGTAATTGATCGAGCAATTCCTTCTGACTCTACACCACACTCTTTGTTCTATCAAAATGATGCTACTGGTAATGCTTATAATTGGGTACAAGTAAAATTACAAGGGACGGTTAGTAATAGAGACGCTTTTGGAGCACATGTTTTAGTCTATGCTGCTGGGCGTACCTTCTTACGAGAAGTAGGAGGTGGCTCTAGTCATGCCTCTCAAAACAGTAGTGTTCAGCATATTGGTTTGCAAAACATTAGCCAAGTAGATTCTATTGTTGTAAAATGGCCAAACACAGGTTCCCAAACCTTTCATAACATCAACATCAATCAAAGGCACACCTTTATAGAAGGGCAATTTAATTCCCTTTCTAGCTTGGAAATTGAAAATCAATTGGATGTTTATCCCAATCCAACCAGTCAAGAACTACACATCAAACTCCATCAAAAAGAGTCTAAACCTTTTGACATCAGGCTCTATGATGTCTTAGGTAGAATGGTTTATGAGCAAAAAAGCTGTTCTCAAAAAAAAGTGACTATTTCTTTAGAGGGATTAAATCTAAGTCCAGGCATCTATTCCTTGAAAATCGACCAATTCAAAGCAAAGAATATTCTCTTTAGAAGCCGATAAATAAAATTATTGTTTAATATTATTGTCTATCACGAAAAAAAATAATAATTTTAATAGTTTGTTAACAATATATTATGTCCCTAAAACAAGTAAGTAATTTATATTTCTTCTCAAAATAGGAAAACACATATATTAAAACGAACCAATTAACACTCAATGAATTAAATTGTTTTTATTACTAATTAAAAAAAACTATGCGACAGGTATTACGAATTCCTATTCTGGTTTTACTGCTAGGTCTGCTATTGCAGCACGCCCAAGCACAAACCAACTGTGGCGACATTATTTATGTCTCTCTCACAGGGCTAAGTACCTCCCCCGGTACTCTTGGGAGCCCCACTGACCTTCAAACAGCCTTAACAATGGTAACGCCTGCGCGGCACCACATTAAGGTATTGAATGGTATTTATTCCTTTTCTAGTACATTAAATATGCCCAATGATGCGGTATTAGATGGAGGCTACGAAATTGTTACTGGAGGGGAATGGGTCAAAAACAGTTCTTTAACAACCAGATTAAATATTAACGCTCCTTTTTCAACAAATTCAGGAGCAGGGCATTACATTGCCATTCGTCTAAATGGTGTGACAGATGTCTACATCAAAGACATTTCTATTGTTAATACTCGAACAGCTTCAGGTACAACTAGTAGTAGAGGACGTACAGTTTATGGCATTCATGTTGCCAACTCTACGAATTTCTTCTTTTCTCGTCTAGATATTACAACAAGCAATGCATCTGCAGGTGCTAATGGCGCCACAGGTGCTGCTGGGTCTACAGGTACTGCTGGTCGCACAGGGCATCAAGGAGATGATGATGGCTCTAGTTGTGGTGGCGCAGGTGGCGTTGACGATGGACAAGGTGGTACTGGTGCAGGCGGTGGCGGCTTTGGTGCTTTTGGTGCTACAAGATGTGACGGTGCTACCAATGGTAGTACTGGAGGTACTACAGGAACACTCCGCGCAGGCGGCGGTGGCGGTGGTGGTGGTGCCGGTGGTACTGACAGTGGTGCTGACGGTCGCCCAGGCGGTCGTGGTGGTGCTGGTGGCGGTGGCGCTGGTGGTGGTAATAATGGTGGCGGTGGTTCAACTCCTTCTTCTTGTAATGGAAATGACGGAGGTACTGGTGGTACAGGAAGTACTGGTGCTAGTGGAGCGAATGCAACAGCTGCTGCTCCCCCTGTAACTTTCGCACAATTTTTCATCCCTAGTGCTCAAGCAGCTAGTGGTAACGATGGTGCTGGCGGCGGCGGCGGCGGTGGCGGCGGCGGCGGCGGCGGCGATGAAGATGATGGTTCTTTTGGCTGTTTTGCTGATGATGGTTCTGGTGCTGGTGGCGCTGGTGGCGGTGGCGGTGGCCAAGGCGGTGCCGGTGGTTTCGGTGGCTTTGGCGGTGGTGGTTCTTTTGGAATCTACGCCCAAACAGGAAATACGAATCCTAATTTAGAAGATATCGCAATTACAGTAGGTGCTCGTGGTAACGGTGGTGGACGTGGTGCTGGTGGTGCTCGTGGCAACGGTGGTAACGGTGGTACTGGAGGAAGAGGAACTGGTGGTTCTTGTGGCGAAGTAGGTTGTGGAGGTAATGGTGGACGTGGAGGTGTTGGTGGCTTTGGTGGTGCTGGACAAACTGGACGTGTTGGTGTTGCTAATGCAACACAAGGTGTTAGTAGAAGTGGAACCAATGTTCCTAATCCTCGTGAAATAACGGCTTCTATGTTTGGTGGTTGTACCAACTCTGAGATTGTTATTACTAAAAATGCAGGTACCTGGGGTAATCCTCCAAGTAGCATTTTTATCAATGACCTTACAGCAAGTTCAACTTCATACAATACAAACTCAGCGACATCTATCGTTAGTTATGGAACAACAGGACACTATGACTTAGTGGTTGATGGTGTAACCTATAATAGTTTTATTTATATTAGAGATACTAGAGCTTTACCAACATTTGACCCAGCAATGAGTCCAACTGTTTGTGAAGGTCAAACTTTTACAATGAATACGCCTGTAACGGCGGCACAGTATGAATGGGTTTTATTTGAGGGAGCCAATACAGCGGCTACTCCTACTATTATCTATAATACAAAAATAGCTTCTTTCCCTACTCCTGTAACGGGTTCAACCGTTAACTATCACTTACGCTTACGTGTAAGAGACGAGTGTTGTGGATGGTCTGCTCCTGTTTATTTTGATTTTGATGGAATTCCAACCTCTGCAGGTCCTGCGGTTACGACCGCTACTGTTTGTGCTGGAGAACCTGCAACACTTACGGTAACAGGTACAGGAACATTAAGTTGGTTTAGTGATGCATTAGGACAAATTAGTTTAGCAACGGGTCCTGCTCCTTCCTTAACTTTTACGACTCCTATTTTAAATCAGAATACTATATTTTATGCTGGTCAGTCTACGGGTTCTTGTTTAGGTCCATTGACTTCTGCTGAAGTAATTGTAAATCAATTACCAAATCAACCTAGTACGACTCCAGTAGAAGTTTGTTCTGGAGAAGATGTTGTATTAACTGCAACAGGTTCTGGTGTTGGTGACTTAGTATTTTATAATGCTAGTTTGACCGAAATTGGTCGTACGACGATGTCTTTAGCCGTTCCTAATGCAAGCCTAAATCGTGGCGCATTAGCAGTTGGCTCTTATTCCTTTTATGTAAGAGAAGATAATGGTACTTGTGAATCGCCGCTCAATCTGATTGGCGTGACCGTAAATCCATTGCCTACCGCTCCTACCGCTGCTGGTGCTACGATTTGTGCTGGTAACTCCGTCAACTTGTCAGCAACTGCTACAGGGTCGGTTAACTGGTACAGCAATGCTGCTTTAAGCAACTTATTGGCTACAGGTAGTACTTATACAACAGGTAACTTAACAGCAACAACCTCTTATTTTATCACTCAAGCGGATGCAAATGGTTGTGAAAGTAATGCTACTACTGTTACCGTAACGGTCAATCCTAATCCTACTGCGCCTACGGCTGCTGGTACTGCGATTTGTTCTGGTGAAACAGCTACTTTAACTGCAACGGGTACAGGTACTTTAAACTGGTTTAGTGATGCAGCTGGTACTACTATGGTAGGAACTGGGGCTTCATTTACTACACCTGCTTTAACTCAAAACACGACTTACTACGTACTAGATATGAATGCAGCTACTGGCTGTATGAGTACTCTAACTGCTGTAACGGTTACGGTTAATCCTCTTCCAAATACGCCAAATGCAGGTACGCCTGTTATCGTGTGTGCGGGTGACGATGTGATCTTAACCGCTGCTGGTTCTGGTACGGGTGATCTTGTATTCTTTAATAGTGCTGGTACTATAGTTAGTACGGTAGCTATGGGAGGTAATCCTACTGCTACGTTTAATGCTGGTGCTTTAGCTGCTGGTAATTATAACTTTAGCGTGCGTGAAGACGATGGTACTTGTTTATCTGATGTCGCTGCTATCAGCGTTACAGTAAATGCTTTACCTACTGCTCCTACCGCTACTGGTACTACGATTTGTTCGGGTGAAACGGCTACACTAAGCGCTACCACTACTGGTTCTGCTAATTGGTACAGCGATGCTGCCTTAACGAACTTAGTGGGTTCTGGTTCTGTTTTCACTACTGGTAACTTAACCGCTAATACGGATTTCTTTGTTACTCAAACAGATGCGAACGGTTGCGAAAGCGCTGCTACCACTGTTACCGTAACAGTCAATCCTAATCCTACTGCGCCTACGGCTGCTGGTACTGCAATTTGTTCTGGTGCAACTGCTACATTAACTGCAACAGGTACTGGGACAATTAATTGGTTTAGTGATGCCGCTGGTACTACTTTAGTAGCAACTGGTGCTTCTTTCACTACACCTAACTTAACACAAAACACGACTTACTACGTACAAGATATGAATACAACTACTGGTTGTATGAGTACTTTGACCGCTGTAACGGTAACGATCAATCCTCTACCTAACACGCCAAACGCAGGTACACCTGTTCTTGTTTGTGCTGGGGATGATGTGATTTTAACCGCTGCTGGGTCTGGTACGGGTGATCTTGTCTTTTATGATAATACCGCTACGGAAATTGGTCGAGTAACGATGGGAGGTAATCCTACCGCTACCTTCAATGCTGGTGCTTTGGCGGCTGGTAATTATAACTTTAGTGTTCGTGAGGACGACGGTACTTGTTTATCTGATGTCGCTGCTATCAGCGTTACAGTAAACGCTTTACCTGCGGCTCCTACGGCTACTGGTACTACGATTTGTTCGGGTGAAACGGCTACACTAACGGCTACCACTACTGGTTCTGCTAATTGGTACAGCGATGCTGCCTTAACGAACTTAGTGGGTACTGGTTCTGTTTTCACTACTGGTAACTTAACCGCTAATACGGATTTCTTTGTTACTCA
>CALDEP010000356.1 GCA_937942475.1 uncultured Aureispira sp. | reverse complement strand
GATTGATTATTACTGGCACCAATTATCAATCCAACACCCAATGCCCAAATCGAATATAAGAAGGTTCTTTTAAACTATATTCTGGCTTTACACCCAATAACAACAAGCTTCCATCATTCAATACCTTCGTTTCGTTTGGATAAATGGCAACACCATCCTCTTTCAATCCCAAGACACTTTCCTTAGATTTTAAAACACCAGAACTCAAGTCAATTTTGCAGTGTACCAAATCGCAAGCTTTTGGTTTGTTATAATACCCTTTCTCTAACTTAAATTCGTCCGTAATCTCTAAGTTTTCTTTCATTTCATTGTAGAGGAGATGGATCTCTCCCTTCCTTTGAAACGCATAAAAAGAATACAATTTATGAGGAACATTGGAATAACCTTCCGCCCCAGCTCTTTGGCGTTTAGGTAGGACTCTAGCCCATTCTATTTTTTGCTTATTTATTTTGGCAACGAACAGATTATGCAATTTGTGTTGTTCCTGACGACCTTCTGACTTGTCCCAATAAGCATTGATATAATGCTGCTCTGCGACAATAATTTGCGTCCCATCTGCTTGCTCAAAAATAGACTTTATCTTATAATTTTTGAGGCTAAGATGTTTCTTTTTCTTCACCTTTCTAGGCATTCTAGCTTCTAAAGCCAAAACCTCTTCAGGATAATCTAGTAGTACAGGCAATTCTGAAAAAGCTTTTTGGGCATCCACACTAAACAAACCTGCCTTTTTTCTAGGTAACTTATACGTTCCCATGCAAGTAATTGCACCCGAAGTGTTATTAATAGATAATTTGGCAGAAACGATAATTGCACTGTCTTGTGGCGTCAAAACGGTCAATGTATCCAAAATTTGCATCGCTGAATTGGCACTATAATCCATCTCTACTAAGCTATAAACGAAGCGTGTTCCTTGCTTCTTTTCTTCCTTTTTGTCCTTTCCTTTATAAATTTTACACAACAAATAAACACGACCACTATTATCCACAACAGCATCA
This sequence comes from uncultured Aureispira sp., assembly GCA_937942475.1. GTDB lineage: Bacteria > Bacteroidota > Bacteroidia > Chitinophagales > Saprospiraceae > Aureispira. The sequence goes on along the minus strand of CALDEP010000356.1, from coordinate 2,836 downwards.
ACAACATCATTTACCGTTAAAATACCCGATTCTTGATTCATTTCTGCTACAGCTGTTCCTAGTGCTTCAAATTTAGAATCCGTCAACAACAAGCTTATTTTTCCATTACCTTTTCCCTTTTTTTCGTAAGGCATTTGACCATAAAAAAGAAACCTCGAACCATCTGGTGAAGCACAATAACGATAGCCGCCTTTAGGTTTTATTTTATCTTTATAATCTATTTCTAGTAACTTTTTAGCCAAATTTATAGGCGATAAACTGTTCGGATTTATAAGTTTGATAAACAAAGTTTCTTTCTGCTCCTCCACCTGATCCACAGCATACCCAACATAAGGCGAACTTACTCCAGCCATAGCAAATTGATACCTTCCTTTCACATTATCATGCAAGAACTCCATAGGCTTATCTGCTTCCTGCTTCTTGAAATCAAGCGTATAAAGACCTATTTTTTGTTGATAATAATAATCGGCATTCTTATAATTTTGCAACACATAAAAACCATCTATTGAAGCTTGGATAATGTTATTTTCATTAAAAATAGAGTTCATTTCATACGTTTCACTCCATTTCATTTCTTGTGTCCAAGCACTTGTTGTCATTGCAATCAGTACGCCTAAAAGGGCAATACTATGTTTCCAATTGGTCGTATTATAAGTCATAAACGATTGAATATTTGATGTTTTTTGTACAGTATTTGAATGCTTTGGGTTAAGCCAGTATTGTAAAATACAAAAACAGTGCGAACTCTATTTTTTTTCTAGAAATATTTAGCGATATTTTTAATATAAAACAGAAAAAGGTCACTTAAGTTTTCTACTAAAAAACTCAAGCAACCTTTTTTATTTGTAACGCTATCGAAAGCTTATTTTGCTCTATTTAGGCATACTACTTGGGCTCAACAAATCATAAAATTGATCCAATTTAGGCAAGATAATAATTCTTGTCCGTCTGTTAATCGACTTGTTTTCAGGGCTGTCATTTGGCACCAAAGCATTGTGCTCTCCTCTACCTGCTGCAATCAAACGATCAGGATTGATGTTGTATTTATTTTGTAACTCTCTTACAACAGAAGTCGAACGTTTTACACTCAAATCCCAGTTGTCATCAATACATTCTTTGTTAATTGGGTCATTATCAGTATAGCCCTCAATCATCACTTCAAAGTTAGGCTTTGATTCAATAATTTTAGCAATTTTACCCAATACCTCTGATGCTCTAGCAGTCAATTTATAACTTCCAGAATTGTACAACATTTTGTCTGATAAATTGATAAACACCACTGTCTTATCTACTCTTACTTCAATGTCATTGTCCTCAATACCGTCTTTCAAAACAGATTTTAAGTTCACTGCCAAAACAAGATTCATTGAATCCGCCTTGGTACGAGCTGCTTGAACGTACTTAATGTACTTGTCCTTTTTCTCTAATTGACTCAAGGTCTCTTTCATATTTTCGTTCGCAGACTTTGACAAAACCGTCAAATCGCCAACCGTATTGTATTGTTGATCTCTTTGCTTTTTTAAATCTTCAATTTGACCTTTTAAGCCTTCTATTTGTTCTTGACGTAATTTCAATTCCTTTGCATCGACCTTAGATGCCGTTACTTGAGCATTACATTTGTCCAACTCTTTCATCATTTTGCTCAACTCACCACTCAAACGATTTACATCTTTGTTAGAAGCATCTAAAGTAGTTTGTAAACTAGTATATTTTTTCTTGCCTACACAAGAAGTCAAGCCTAGCCCTATTGCTAAAAATAAAATTAAAATTAAATACTTAATGTTCATGTCTTTATCTGTTTGTTAAATAAGTGTAATAAATATACCCTTTATTGTAGTAATACTTCGTAAAATATTATCTAAACAACAAAGGTAGAGCGTTTTCTGCAAAAAGGTTTAAAATCACAAGGATCTTTTCTTATAGATTTTCTTCCTCTTTGTCTTCCTTGATCCTCCCACGAAGCCCTAATTCAATCGCTTCTAAGTTTTTGATTTTCCCATTAATAATAGAAAAACGCAACAAGGTTTTCATACGATGGAAGCCATGTACGCCACAAGCCCCAGGGTTCATGTGTAGGGTGCCCAATTCTTTGTCTCTCATCACTTTAAGAATATGTGAATGCCCACAAATAAACAGGGTGGGTCGGTACCATTTCAAGCGACCATGAATGTATTTGGGATACTTCCCAGGATAACCGCCTATGTGTGTCATCCAAATCGTAATGCCACCACATTCAAAATGCAGTTCTTTGGGGTAACGTGCTCGCAACTCGTGTCCATCAATATTTCCATAAACAGCTCTCAAAGGCTTAAACGCCTCTAATTTATCTGCTGTTTCTATATTTCCAATATCGCCCGCATGCCATATTTGATCACAGTCTTTAAAGAATTTAAAGACGTCTTCGTCTAAATGACTGTGGGTATCGGACATTAAGCCTATTTTCATTTTGTTATGTTTTGCCTATAGCAATAAAGACGTTCAAGTAAATAAAGCTTAACAAGTTGATTTTTTAGATTAACATTAAAAAGCCTAGCTAGAGTCTCAAGCAATGTTCTTACTTAATAGGTCTACTTCCTACCTCGTAGAGACAGCTTTTTTTAATTTTCAACGGCGAAGCCCTCACGAAGTAAATCAAAAACCCTACGCTTCTTTTTCCACAGACTCGGTATCAGTTGTACGCAAGTCCTTCCCTGCTCCTTTCATACGAACCCGTTGAATGCCACTAAACAACAAGCCAAACATCATCATAATACAACCCACCCAAACCAACTGAATGCCAGGGAAAATTAAAGCTTGTACGACGACATATTCTCGCTTAGGCGCTTTGTCTTTTATT
>CALDEP010000355.1 GCA_937942475.1 uncultured Aureispira sp. | reverse complement strand
CTGTAGTATTTTGTCTTGAAAAGAACATTCAGTTCTTGTAATAAAGGTAGCTAATTACCCTAATATCCCCTCCAAAATCTCCGTCACCAAATCAGCTTGCTCCAAGACCATAAAATGCCCCCCATCTTTTACCTCAATAATATTAGAAGTTCTCACAATAGGCAAAATTTTATCCTTTGTTCCATGTATTTGAGTGACATGAAGCGGCACTTTTTCACTTTCCCAATTTAGAATAGCTTGAATTGCCCATCTAAAAAAATACTCGTCTGTATTCAACAAAATGTCTTTTAACAAAGCTTGGTGAGCTGCTTTTTTTATTCCAAAAAAATGGTAAGTCAAAGCATTGGCTTTCTGTATTAGAGAAAAAGGAACTTTGTTTGGTACTTTCCATTTTCCTAATAATTTATAGCGCAACGGAATCGCCGAAGCAGTTACTGCTGTAGACAACAAAATGGTTTGGCTGCCCTCAATTAAATGACTTAATTCTACCGCCAACATACCTCCAAAAGAAAGCCCTAATAGCGTCACAGGAACTGTGGTATCTATTTGTGGTAATAATTTAAGAGCATAAGTCGCCATTGTATCCTCTTCTGATGGTCGCACCCAATCAATATGAATGGCTTCTATATTCGGTAGTTCTAAGTTTGAAAAGATGCGTTTATCCGCTCCCAAACCACTAATAAAGTATACTTTTTTTATCATAATAATCGAATTACAAAACACCATAAAAAAAACCTGCCTGATATTCATTTAGAACACCAGGCAGGTAAAATAGTTCCTTAATAACAACAAAGGAATCTATAAAGAATCACTTATTTACTCTTATTCGCTTTATCTCCATTTACCGTCCAACCACTTTGCTTGGTATCTTCAAACAAACGCAATAAGTTAGCCCCATGAGCAGGATCATTGTTCCATCTTTCTTTTTCTTGAATCGTTGTTCGCACGACATCGTAGAGCGCTTGTTGCAAATGAGAAACAACCGTCTTATTAATATGAGCCGAGCGTTTCCCACTAATAGGGTCGTGCATCCGCCAATTATAATAAGAAACATTACTCGCCAAACGCCTTAATTCGTCTTCCTTGCGCATATTCATTTTAGACTCCCCTTTCCAAGCCAATGCCGTTGGATTGTCCATACAATTGCTCAAAGCCTGTGCGGCATCTGCAATAATTGCCCCTTGCTCGGCTTGTGCGCCAAAAGGACGTTCATAATTTTTGCCAACATAAGCCAACATAGCACGATACATACGAGTAATTTGTATGTTCTTAGGGTCTGTCCAAGGCGCATTATTTTCCTTGTCTTCTAAATATTCTTTCCAAATAAAAAAGATGGTTTCAGCATCTTCTATGGATTCGGCACCAATTTTTTCTAAGCTAGAAATAGCACTAGAAAATTTATTCGATCTGATTGATTTCTCAATTTTTTTCAAATCATTGGCATAATCTGTTTTTAGAATCGCACACAATTCTACAGCATAAGCGCTCATGATAGCAACTGTTGCTTTGTAATCGTCTTTTGTATAGGCTTCCGTATCCTCATTTTTGGTTGGCGTCGTATTCAATGCCATTAGACGAACACCTCCTAACATTGCGGTCACTACTTTTTCATATTCTGCCTTCACTTGAGATTCCGAACTCTCTTTCGGCGTTGACAAAGGATAATGTCCATTAAATCGCAATTTCTGTGCTTGCACTTGCATTCCAATAGCCATTATTAAAATACTAAAAAAAATGCTGCTATATCTATTCGAGCCTGTCATCATATTTCGTTCAGGAGTTTTATTATCGTTTTTTGACAAATTATATAGTAATGTATTAACATTTAATACTTCATGGGGTTTTTAGTTTTTTTACCAAAAAATATAAAAAACATTTCATATTAGTTTAATTATCAGCGATTTAATGTTTTTAACATTTCAAAGTTATCTTGCTAATAATTAAACTAATATAATTCCTCCACGAAGTAATGAACATCCATCTCTTAATTACTCATTTACGCAAACAATTAATTAGGCTGGCAAAAAATCTATGTTCTCGTATCAAATTTTCTTAATGCTTAATTTTTAATGTTGAATGCTTTATAGCACAACAAACATTAAAAATTAAGCATTACAGCATTCAACATTAAAACAGTCCTTAAATAAGTAACAATGAATTTAATACTGACCGAAAAAAGGTTAATTGCGTAAGTCAGTTAATTACTAAGAAAACTGTGCCATAAATAACGTTAATATTTCGAGCATTGCAAAAACAGCTACTTATTAGTCTTCAATTACCACCATTTTTTTGTCCAATACGTCCAAATTTGCCTTTAGAGTATCCAAAAATACGTTTCCATACCTACTGTAAAAAGCCAAAAAGTTATCATATCTTTCTTGTAGACCATTATTAGGAAACAAATTGTCTTTTAATTTCTCAATTTGTTGCAAACTCGTTTCGTTCTTTTTCTTTTCAGAACGAATCAAACGCTGTTCTATATTTTCGACTGCTTTTTGCATTTGTTTCTGTTGCCCCAAAACACCTGGTTCCAAAGCAGGATCTACCCGTTTTGCTTTCACTAATATTTGCTCAAAAATGCCATTCAAAGCTTCCAACTCTTGATTCAAAGACAATTCCTCTTCTGTATTATCTAAGACATATTGTTTTAATAATTGATGGGTTCCTTCAAATAATTGATCGGTTTGAAGGTTCAATTTTGTCATCAATTTTGTCATGCCTTTTGGAATCCACATGACCGAACAACGTCGAATTAACATTGGAAAAGGCACTTGATAATGCTCAAATTGTGTTTTGCGTTCTAGCCAATAAGCAATTTCACCACCACCGCCAATATAAGCTAGATTAGGAAAAATAGATTCTTGAAACAAAGGGCGTAAAACTACATTGGGACTAAAATTTTGTGGATTTACTTTTAATTCTTCCAATATTTCTGCTTCTGAGAATCGAAGATTCGTCTCCAAAACTTCGTACTGATCGCCTTCTTTGACAATTCGGCTGCGCTTGTTTGGAGAAAGGTAGAACAGATTGATATCACGAGCGTGTGCTTGCTGTTGATACCCTGCTGCTTCCAAGTTTTCAATCGTTTGTGCTATAATTTCTTTAGAAGATTGATGTAATAATTCATCTTTGAACAAAGGAATCATTTGTCGCTTAAAGCCTGCTGTTCCTGCATTGGCAATGACCAAACCATAGCGTCCAAAAATCCAATTCAGAAAGTGTTTTACCGCTTCACTGTAAGTACTGGCATTACTATAAAATGCTTCTAGTTTTTCGGCGACTACTTTTGCGTGTTCGCCATTGCCCAAAATCTCTTTGGTTTGATCCAAAACCGAGCGCAAAGAATCTACAGAATATTGTCCCACAGAACCGCCTTGTTTGTCTTCCCAAGTCAAGCGATTTCCAAACAAATTCAAATGATTTACTTCCTCAAAATCATGGTCCTCCCCTCCTGTCCAAAAAACAGGCACAAACTGTTGTTCAGGGTACTTTTGACTTAACGTTTCGACCAAATTAATCGTACTAATAATCTTGTAAATACTATACAAAGGTCCCGTAAATAAATTGGGTTGATGTGCCGTAATAATCGTATAACAATTAGCCGCCTTTAGCTTCTGTATGTTCTCTAAAGTGGCTTGACTAGCAGCAACACCTTCATATTGTTGCTCCAATTCTGCTACTAAAATCTGTCGCTTCGATTCCTCAAAATGCTTTTTAGCAATCACCTGCTCAAAGGCTTCTAAAGTAACATCGTGTTCATAAAACGGACGAAGGCTTTTATCCCCTAAGGTATAAGCTTTATCGGTATCCGAAAATTGAGGTATATCCTTAAAATCAAAGGTCGTAATCTTCATTTTAGTAGTATCTTTTGGCACTTATTATTTCTTATTATCAAAACAACAACACAACAAGAGGAAGTCTATTTTAGTTGTTAAATTGTATAACAATCCAACAACAACTGCTGTAACACCTTAAAACCCTGCTGCTCTGCCACCTTAATATTTCTCTCTGGAATTTCCTCAGGCGCCTCATAATGCTCTAAAGCCGCTTCAATACTTTCCTCTCGAAGCAAATGCAAGATAGGATAAGGAGAACGATTCGTAAAATTAGAGGCATCATCCAATTCCGTTCCTCCAAATTGATACTTGGGATGAAAACTTGCCAATTGATAAATCCCTTCGTAATTCAATTGCCTCAAAAAATCCTGCCCCATGCCTACCAAATCCAAATAATCTTCAAAATCGGCAAACAAAGTAGGATAAATCAGCAAAGTAGTTTCTGTAGAAGGATTGGCATCCAAAAACTTCAATTCTTCTATCAATTCCAATAAAACTTCCTTTAAATCTGCTTTATCAGAAACCACATATCGAATGCTATCTCGTAATACTTCTCGCTTGGCAAAAGGGCAAAAATTCAAACCAATCACGACCTTTTCTAGCCAATGTTTGGTTTGTTGGGCAATGGCTGTTTTATTATAATCTGACATGCTAATCTTTGGTTAGATTGGGTTTAAAAATAACAGAATTCAAAAAACGACCAAATCAAGATCAGCAACAAAAACAAAGCCGCTAAATTAAAAAACGACCATTTTTTTCGTTTGTCCTCTGCCTCCTTTTCCTTCGCTGCGGCGGCTGCTTTTTGTTCCCATTCCTCTAGATGCTTTTTCCCTGGTCCTTCATAATAAGTATCCAAAAGGTCATCTACCTTTATTTTATCCTCTTCTTTTATATAAATCAAGGTAAAACTGTTACTCAATTGAGAAGAAGGCACTGGAACAAGAAGCATTTTGTTGGTTACGCCCATTGTCTTTTTAAGTTTAAACTTAACTTCATGCTCTTGAAAAACCGCCATGATGTCTCCAACAACCTCGGCATTTTCCTCATTTTGCAAGCTCACATAGGGAATAAATCCTTTTAGGTCTCCTCTTTCTGGCTCTTTATAATCATCTAATATCTCCATTAAAAATTGTTGGGTTAGTATTATCATAATAAAATAGCCACAAATCATTTCCACAAACACTTCTAGGAATACTTATTTTTTCTTGATAAGCATTCAAATCATTGGGGTAAGTTGGATTCTTCAAATCTAAGTGCATGCCTAATCTTAGGCAGCAACAAAAGATGAAAACAAAGGCTAATACGCCCCAATCTATTTTTTCTTTTTTCTTCATAATAACTAGTTAATTCGACTTCTAAAAACACTTCATAGAAAAAGGAGTTATGTCAACACA
>CALDEP010000354.1 GCA_937942475.1 uncultured Aureispira sp. | reverse complement strand
TATGATGGAGTTAGGGAATGTAGGTCTGTGGCTTTCTATTCCAATTACGGCTTTAATCAGTTGGGTTTATTTGACAATGGAAGGTGTTGGTGATTATTCAGAAAATCCTTTTCAAGGAATGGCGAATGATATTCCCATGTTGTCTTTGTGCAGAACAATAGAAATTGACTTGCGTCAAATGCTAAAAGAAACGGAGTTACCAAAACCAATTGCAGCTAAGAAAGATATTTTAATGTAATCAGATTAGTTCTAGCCAAATAATGAGGCTTTATTAATCTAATCGAAACCCAATATGACTGATTTTTTTCACATCAAGAGCATTGCAGAAGTACATGATTTATTTGGACTGGGAAAACCATTGCATCCATTAATTACGATTATTAGAGCATTTCCTACTATAGATTTTAACTTCTCGAATATTAAAATGACCAGCGATTTGTTTTTAATTGGATTGAAAGGGAATGTGAAGGGATCTTTTAGGTATGGTCGAAATTCTTATGATTATGAAGAAGGTACTTTAGCTTTTTTAGCGCCCAATCAAGTGCTAACATTTGATGAAGAGGAAACAGAAGTGGGGGAAGGCGGCTGGCATATTATTTTTCATCCCGACTTGATTCGCAAATCTCAACTTGGCAAAACCATTAAGGAGTATTCATTTTTTGAGTATGATATTAACGAAGCTTTGCATGTTGCAGAAAAAGAAAGCGTGATGTTAACGTCACTCATGCAGTTGATAGAAACAGAATTAGAACAAAATATAGATAAACATTCGCAAGATTTAATTATTGCTAATTTAGAATCCCTGTTGAAATATTGTCGTCGTTATTATGACCGTCAATTTTATACAAGAACGAATCAAAGCAAGGATTTTATCATTCGCTTTGAAGCCTACCTTGAAACTTATTTTGCCTCCAATGATTTAATCGAAAAAGGCTTGCCTAGCTTAGATCAATGTGGTAAAGCCTTGCAGATGTCAGGAAGTTATTTGAGTGATTTACTTCGATTAGAAACAGGAAAAAGTGCAAAAGGACACATTCATGGCTACCTTATTGAAAAAGCAAAAACGTTGCTACTCAATTCAAATACTTCTGTGAGCAATATTGCTTATCAATTAGGCTTTGAATATCCACAGCATTTTAGTAAACTATTCAAATCGAAAACAGGGATAAATCCTTCTGATTATAGGAATTTGAATTAGAGAAAGAGAACCTGTTTTTAACTAAGGCTTCAATGAAAAAATCCTGTTCAACATGAAGTTGAACAGGATTTTTACTATTATCATTATCAACAAAGACGTGATTACACATCAAAGTTGACCTCGATTTCATCTGTTGTAGGAATTGCAGAACAGCTCAATAAATAACCATTCTTAACCTCATCATCACTTAAAGCTAAACAACGCTCCATTTCCGCTTCTCCACTAACAATTTTACAAACACAAGTAGAACAAGCGCCACTCATACAAGAATAGGGAGGATCTTCGTCGATACGCAACAAACCATCCAAAATAGATTCATTTGCTTGCAAGTTCAATTCGATTTTTTTACCATTCATAGTAACCGTAGCTTTTGCTCCAGAACTATTGCTGACTCCTTCAGTAGCTTTGTCTTCGACGACAAACCATTCAATATGAATGCTTTTGTCATCAATTCCCAATGCCTTAAACGTATCTTCAGCCGTACGCATCATCCCCTCAGGACCACACATAAAGGTTTCCACAGGCGTATTTCCACGATGGTGTTTGGTGTAGACTTCCTTGATGTTTTTAGCATCAATACGACCTTTCATACCATCCCAATCGACCACTTTTTTGGCAAACAAGCCAAACACACCTCCTTCTTTACGCTCTTTAGGTCTAGAAAGCGTATGAACCACCTTCAATTGACCCGCATAACGTTTTTCTAGTAGATCCAACTCTTCTTTGAACATAATGGTATCTTCGCTTTGGTTGCCATAGAAAAGGCAAACTTGGCTTCTAGGCTCATCTTCCAAAATTGTTTTTAGAATAGAAAGCATTGGCGTTACACCAGAACCAGAACACAACAAGAAGTAATCTTTAGATTGATTGGGATCTAGTGGCGTATTAAAATGCCCTTGTGGTGGCATCACTTCAACTTCTGAACCAACAGTAATGTTATCATTGATGTGGTTGGACACCAAACCTTTGAAAACACGTTTGACACCAATTTTTAGATCTTTATCCATGCTTGGGCTAGAACAAAGCGAATAAGCTCTACGCTCTTGCTTGCCTCTAAACATGAATTTCAAAGTCAAATATTGACCATGTTTATATTGAAATGTTTCTTTTAAATTATCAGGAACGTCAAAACTAAGGACGACCGCATTGTCTGTGTCCACTTGAACACCTTTTACTTTTAGCTTATAAAAATTAGTATCAGCCATTATTTAGCGTTAATTAAATTAGAGAAAACAGCCTCTTGAAATTTTTTGCAGGGCAAAATAAAGCAATTTTTAGGAATTTATTGGTATAAATGAACCCAAAATTGAACTTAACCTTTAGAGAACCACTATTATCAACAACTTTTTGCTCAAGAGGTTTAACAGGAGAAGAATTGTTGTCAACAAAAGTCTCAAACCTTAATATATAGAACGCTCTGTTAAAGCTTTAATCTCAGGAACCTCCTTTACCATTTTGATAAAATCCATTAAAGGTGGCGAACTCAAATTAAAATCATCTATATGACGCAACCAACCCTCTTTCCAGGCAGCAATAGAAAAATTTTGCCTGTCATGTACAAATTGTTTTGGCATTATATTTAAGTTGTAGCTTTCCCAGTCCAATTTCCGAGCTTCGAACAAGATGGCAGTCAATTGATTTGGATTTATTTTATCACCAGATTTAAATCCTTTATTTATAATTGAACCATCTCCTGTGATTTGGATACTATAAGAATGTGTATTTGGCATTCCTGGACTTAATGCAAGCGCCAATACAGTATCATTTAATGGAATGGTCTGTCTAAGTGGATGCAATTTTATACTCGGAAAACCCTCTGTAAGCTTGTATTGGAAAATAGGAGACAAGCGCAGAAAATCATCAAATGCACCTTCCAAAACAAGGTCTTCTTGCGCCTCTTGCATCCATTCAGAAAAACCTCCATTTGCACGATAATAAACCTGATCTATAAACCAAGTTTTCTCATCCAACCAGACTACTGTAAATGATGGAGGATAAGATGCTTCATAAACCAATAGGGTATTATAATAAGGATAGTTTTCGTCTTTCTCTTTTTGAGTAAGCAGCCAGTTTAGGTTTCGAGGCAGCATGTTGTAAAAAGGATAGCGGTCAGTATTGGCAGCTGCTTGAAAGTATTGTTCTAGTGTTATCGCTTCTTTCTCTTCCTTAAAATAAGGCAACCAAGTTAAGGTTTTTTGTAATAAAGCTGCCTTTTGTTCCTCCTGGATCAGATAGGTTTTTCGTAGAATATGCGGACGATAATCTGCTTTTCCACCATAGACCGTATTGCCAATTGGATCAGTCCATTTATCATTGCCTGCGTTTGGATTTCCTTTATCTATTTCAGAATAAACTTCTATACGAGGGTAATGGGTGTGATTCATAATTCGAGTTGGTTCTATTTTTTTAGTATTCGTGCTTCCATTTGGTCTTAATTCTGCAACAATTTCAACAAAGCTAATTCTAATTCCTTAGAATCAACAGAGCTTGGGGTGAAGGCAAAATTGCCTTCTTTGGTAATAAGAAAAAAGGTAGGAACAGAAAGTACGTTATAATCTTCTGTGATTTTAGAATGATTGGGATCAAAGAATAATTGTTGTCCTGTAAACTGCTTTTCTGCTAAGGTTGCTCTCCAAGCCTCCTGAGAACGATCTAGCGAGACATGCAAAAAAACAACGTCCTTCCCTTCAAACTGAGGTTTTAGAGCTTGCAGTGCTGCTATCTTCTGCATACAAGGACGACACCAAGATGCCCAAAAATCTAAATAAACCACTTTTCCTTTGAGGTCTGATAACTGCACAACTTCATCTTGGGCATTCTTTAAGGTAAAATCGGGCGCTGCTGTTCCAGCAGCAAATTGATTGGCTTTTTGAAAGGGATCCAAGACAATTTTGTCCAATTCATAATAAGGATTTTCTTTAATGAAATCTTCATAAATAGGTAAAATCGCAGCAGGGTTTTCTTTGCGCAAAGCAGTTGCTAAGAACTGCGCCATGGTAAAATACTTCGTTCGCCCAGCCAAGTAGTTCTTACTATAATGATACAATTGAGTGTAAATACTTTTACTTGAATTTGCTTGATAACGACAGCGATAATGGACAAAAGCAGTAATGAAATCTCGGTAATTTTCGTTGCCAAGAGACAAATCATTTAAGACCAAAGCCGTATCCAAGAAGCTTAAAAAACTAGTGTCTAAACGATGGCGACCTTGATAAACATCTCCATAAGTCAGGAGTTTTAGCCATTGGTCATAATCAAATTCTGTCTGTATAAAGGTTTTAAATTCATCGGTAAGTTGTCTATCTGGATCTTCTTTAAACAAGCGATACATGGACTCCTTTCGTCTACGTTCTGTTTTCAAAAGTTGCACAAAATCAGCAGGAGCTGTTTGGTGCATTACTTTGTCTAAGTCTTGATGTATTTTATAATAATGGATTCCTTTTCGATATTGGCGATAATTAAAAACGATCCTATCTTTAGGAAATTCTTTGCGATAATTCTGCCACAAGCTATTGTTGTCTTTAGCACGTTGCCCAAAACTAATCTTTTCTGGAAACGTTTGACTATCAAACTCCACATAAAGGGAATCGTTGGGTTCTAAGAATAACTGACAAGATTTTTCTCCATAGCGTAGCGTTACTAGTTGAGGGATTTCAACCCGACAAGCAATCCCAAAATTTTGAGTTGTATTGAGAGTAGCACTATATTCTTCTACGGTATTGTTAATATATCGTTTGTTGATTTCTAGAATAACCTCCCCAATAGAATCGTTGAGAATCGTTCCTGTTATCAATACATTTGCTTGTTGTGCTATGAGCGTAGTCCAGGTTTGAATTAGCAAAAAAGAAAGAAACAAAATGCGCATAATCAAGAAGTTAAGGTGAAAAAAAGATAAATGGGCGATTTTGTTTAAAAAATGTAAATGCGAATCAAGGGCTAAAAAATCAATAAATCGTACATTTAAAACAGGGGTATCTCATTTTACAAGCCTACTTTTTAAATGTTGAATGCTGAATTTTTAATGTTTTTTATGCTATAGAGCATTCATCATTAAAAATACAACATTAAACATTCTTGTGAAGCCTTTGTTCGCCTTTTTTATTTATCAGACCTAATTTTAGCGCTTGATTCGCATTGTAATACTTAGAATGCTCGCCACATTTTAGGAATGAAGACCCACTTATCTCTAACAAATATCAAACCATCAAAACGCATTCCTATGCTTGACCCTGGACTAACGTAACGAAAGGCATAGATGACAAGATTATCTTTGAACCTAGCAGCAATAGAACTATATCCTCCTGGCAAACCAGTATTGCTGCCTTGTTTGAGGTGACTGGTATTGGCAGACTGAATGATCAATTCTGTTTGTCCAGGTTTTGCCTCAATAGCAGTAATGTCTGCTTTGTGATAAGTGATTTTAGCAAACTTCCACAAAGTCCAAGCATCTTCTTCTGAAGATACAATTTCTAAACAATCTTCATAACCTGCTTTCAAAGATTCCAACAAAGCAATGGCTTCTGCATCGTTTTCTTGCAAAGCTAAAGCAATGGTTTTTACCTCTATTTCTTGTGGCAATAAAGATTCATCACCACTCCTTTGATTTTGATCAAACATAAGTTTAAAATGCAAATTTTAGAGTAACACGAACAGAAAATTGTTGTGCATCTCTATTGTCTAAGTAGTTGATTCTCCACAAGGCATCAACTCGTATAAATTGAAAAATATTTTCAATACCAATACTGACCTCGGTATAAGGTCCTTTGTCAAAACTACCATAAAAAGGGCCTTCTGTAAAAGGTCTTTGACGATCTTTGGACTTTTTGATACTTCGATCATAATGGTTCAAAGCGTTGGCTTTTCTGTGCTTGTTAGACAAGCTACCCCAACTTGCACGAGCAGCCGTTACCAAACGCCATTTGAGAAAATCTCGGACAAATTTAATACGATTTAGAATAAAGCCATCCCAGTGATGTTCAATTCGAGCGTGTACAAAAAAGTCACTTACAAACTCAAAGCTGTTCATACTATTAAAGGAGGTCTTATTATAAAAATAAGCTTCGTTACCTGGATGCACTTCTAGCAAAAGATAGGGGAGTGGACCTGCACTGAAAACCTTTCCAACCTCTAATTCATATTCTACCCAACCAACAGGACTGGTGTAAAACCAATGTTTGATGCCCAATCGGACTTTATGAAAATCAAATTGTGACGCTAAAATACCCTTGACACCCAAGGTATAGTCTAAACTAACAATAGGATATTTTGAACCTAAGCTTATATCCTTAAAGGGACCAGAGATTTTGCGTTCTTTGTAAGCAAAGCGTGTTTTTAAAACCATTTCCGTAGAACGGACTTGAGTAATGGTATCTACCAAGCCTGTTTCTTTATTTTTTTGTAAGAACTTTAAATTAAGTCCTCCAAATTTAGTGTTCTCATGTCCAACAGGATTTAATCGACGGTGCATAACAGCAAGGCGATTGGAAAAGCCTTTTTTCCAAGTATGCTGAAACCATACTTTTCCTTCTTGGACATACATCATTTTTTGAGGAATGGCACGACGCAACCAACCTGCAAACAAGCTTTGTGTTTTGCGCTCCTCTGAATTTCTATTCTCAAAAGTAGCATCATTAAAATAGCTTACTCCAATAGCCGAACGTCGATAACGATTAAAGACGTATTGCATATTACCCCCATATTTCCATCGCTTGTCTTTGAAACCATAGCCTGCATAACCATAAATTTGAAACTTTTTGCTCAACTTATTACTAGTTCCAATTCCAAGGCTTAAACGAATCCCTTCTACATCATTCCAGGTAAATAAGTTAGAGTAAGGACCAATTTTGATAGGACCAATATCTTTGTATCCATTGACAACAATTGCTGCAATTTCAGCAACCGTTTTGAATAAAGGAATGTTTTGAATACTATCTACCATACCATAAACCCCTTTCTCATTTTTAGAGAGGTTTTCATGCCTATTTTCAGCCCAAAAAGTATCAGCCTTTGCTAACTCGTCGTAACGAACATCTTCAGGATCTTTTTCGGTAAAGGTTTCTTTCGTTTCTTTATTATCAATATTAAAATCTTTGTAAGAGACCGTTTTTCGACCAATAATTCCTAAGCCCTTATCTTTCTTGGTCATTGCAAAATCAATAACCGTTTTTTGTTTGACAGGAATCCAGTATTTTTCTTGATAATGATCGTACTCTTGGTAAATAATAATTCGATTCACCAAATTAATATTCGCTTCTGGATTCATACGCATATTTACCAACAGCAAAGCGTGGCTTTCCATAGAGACCCAAAAATCACCATAAAACGTATTCCCACTTTTATCTTTAGGTTTGAATTTTAATTTATAACTCCACTGCCCTTTGACTTGCGTACTATCCATGATATAATACTCATAAAAGGTTAAGCCAACATTTGAAAAAGGACTAATAAACTCTTTTCCTAGTATCTTAATCGTGTTGTCATAGATATTGTATTCTTGGTTCATACTACCAATAAAATCTACAACCGTTTGATTTTTAACCCCAGAAACACGTTGTGCTTTGAGTATTTCTTTTTTTTCTTTGCCCTGCACATAATAAACATCAGAGATGCTTTCTGCAACATAGGCAGGCAAAAAAGGCTTTACATCAGAAATGGTATCAATATTATCAAAAATAAACTGAAGCTTTTTAAAAATCTTCATGTCTTTCATTTCCTTGGTAATGTTAACCAAATCCAATTCGACCTTTGTGTATTGTTCTGTTTCATACGTCCCAACGACATCTTCCAAGTCGTTTTGAGGCTTATTTTTATTAATTTGGCGAATGATTTCGTTGGCAGGATTTTCACCCGCAACCACCGTAATATCTATCCCCATTTCTATACTTCCAGAGATCATCCTAAAGTTAATGACCTGTTCGTCTTTTGTTTTGTCTACAGGCTTCAGTACATCTGCATATCCTAGAGAATTAGTAGCGAGGGTGTCGCCTTCTGATAAATTAAATTGAATGGTATAGTTGCCATCAATATCTGTGGTCACCCCATTACTAGTACCATAAACATATACATTACAAAAAGGCATGGCCTCTTCTGTATCGTCATCAATCACAACACCTGTAATGGTAATGGTTTGAGCAAAATTAAGGGTAGAGAAAAATAAGAGAAAACTAAGCGTTAGAATTGTGTTTTTCATTGATGGTCTTTCTCGGACGTTTGAAAACGTACTATACTTCGTGTAAAAGTTGTAGTAGATTTATTTTTAGTAGAATATGTTTTATTAAAAATAGCATTAAAATACTTATCCCTAATTAGACGTATTTGGCAAGCTCCCGCTTATTTGGGAGCTATATTCTTGTGTCCAATTTTTTTGGATGATTTATGGTTATTATCAAAAAAACTAAGAACCATGTAGTAACAGTGCAGCTAATTTACGACGTCTTAAAAAGATAACATTACTTCGTGGAGAAATTATATCAGTTTGATTATGAGCAGGATAGCTTTAAAATCCTAAAAGTATTAAATTGCTGATAATCAAACTTATATAAAATGTTTTTTATGTTTTTGGGTAAAAAAACTAAAAATCCCACGAAGTATTAAAAAGATAATAGATGTACGTGCATTTATCTAAAAGGTTTTAGGAAATAACTAATTTACATAAAAAAAATGAAAGAAAGCTTAAAAATCATTTTTCTAAGGTTTTAGAATCAAGAATATTAAACCTATATTTATATGAGATTCTTTATTCAATTCCGTATTATAAGCTATTAATGAGCAAGCGTTACAAATGTTACTATAGGCATCATGTTTTTATAATAATAACCGAACTCAACTTGTTACTACCCTACTTTATGGATAAAAAAATAATTCAAAATGGAATTAGTGGGAGACTGGCACAAAAATAGTTTTAAGTTTTAGACGAAATAAGTAACCAATTGTTATTTTTTACGTTTATAAGAGCTGAATTTTTATCCTTAACGAGCATTTTTATTTATCAATTTTATGACTAAAACGACACTTTCTCTAACTTGTATAATTACTTTGTTATTAATTGGATCTAGTTATGCCTACTGGTATTCTTCATCTGTTTCTAATAAAGTAGATCGTTACATCCATACAGCTGATTTATCACTTTATACACATCGAGGAGTCGTTACGGCTTCAATAGACGAAGATCCAGGAATTGCGATTGATGAACAAATAGCACTGGTTGACGAAGATTTATCAGAAGGGAATGCTCTATTGGCCTTGGCTAAATACGACCAACTATTGGAACAAGATCCAAGTAATATGGAGCTATTGCTGAGAATGGGGGTTATTTATTTACAAAAGAATGAATACAGCCTAGCGCAAGAAAAATTATCGGAAGTTTATGGACTCAAAGCATCTATCTTTTCTTTGGATGCTGCCTGGTATTTAGCTTTATTAAATGCAGAGTATAAGGAGTGGGAGAGAACAAAGCAGTTGCTAAAAGAAGTGGTGGAAGGAAGAGGAAATTATCACGAAGAAGCAAAAGATTTGCTCGTTCGTTTATAAAAAAAAGAGGTTCTCTGACAACTCTTCTCAGCTCTCTTAACGAACGTAAAGACGCAGTAATTTTGCCAAGGCTTACCATTTAACCTTTTTTATAGCGTTGCATTTTGGTTAAAACTTACGACGTATAAAAAATTAGTATGCTTAAACCCATCCAAGTAAATTAGAGTCTTCGAGTTGTCAATCAATCAAAAAATAAAAGTTTAGCAATGAATGAACATCACTAAACCTCTATTGTATAATTGATAATTGAAAATTTCAATTCAGAAATTTATTTATTTTTCTTAGCCCAAGAATCTTTCAAGGTTACCGTTCTATTAAAAATTAAATTATCCTTAGTAGAATCTGTATCTACGCAAAAATAGCCTAAGCGCATAAACTGAAAGGCAGTACCCGATTCAGCAGTTGCCAAACTAGGTTCCAAATAAGCATCAACGGTTGTCAAAGAATCTGGATTCAAAAAGTCCTTAAAGTCCGCCTCATGTCCTGTTGGG
>CALDEP010000353.1 GCA_937942475.1 uncultured Aureispira sp. | reverse complement strand
CTAGAGAATCCAGAGACGAAGCCCTTACAATACCTGTACAAATCGTATCAGGACTTTCAATTGCTTGTCCTTTCGTGCGCCATTTTAGGCTTTCAAGGTAAATGAAATTTGAATTAATAATTTCAAATCTAGGCATCTTTGTAAACCTATTAGATCCCAGCCCTATTTCATCAAATACTAGTTTGAAATGTGTCCTTGAGACAGTAGGTTTTTGAAGTGTTCCCAATGAGATAAAACTGACCAATACGATAACGATTAGACCTTTATTCATCTTCGTTCTTTTTTTATTCAAAATGAGCGAAATTACATCCAACATAAGCTATAAGCGTGCTAATGTATCTGATACACATTAGCACGCTCCTTAGTTCTATTATTTAAGTTTGTATGTTAATACTCAAACTCCATATTAGGCTTTGGGAAACCAAACAAATGCTTCTCTCTAATGTGTTTAGCAACCTTTTGAGAGACAAATTTAGTCCAGCCCTTTTCATTATCTCGAAGCATTTGCAGTGCATTCATGGAATAAATTTGCAACAAATCTTCATTATACCCTTCAATATCTACGACATGTCTATTTTCGACAATGTGTTTGTACAAATAACGGATGCCATCAGGAATGGGCAAATTTCGGCAAGTCATCAATTCACTTCCCCCTTCATTATAAGCAGGATAAACATAGACCCGAACATTACGAGTAAAAATCTCCCCATAAGAAGTAATTAGACGACCATCTTTATTTCTATAATACTTGCTGTTGACAATATCCAATAAGCCTTTGGCACTAATTACGATGCCTAATTTTGCCACTCGATAATCCGACAAATAATTGATTAAACGCTTGTATTCATTACAATTGGTAATCATAATGCACTTTCCAAGGTGGTTGAGCAAAGAAGCTCGATCCAAAAAGTCTTGTTCTTCGACTTTGCCTGTATCTCGGCACAAATCTTTTAGTGTAATTTCGGCTAACACACTCGTTCCTTTAGGCGACAAATCTACCTCTGTTGCAAACTGCTTGGAAGCGGATTCAAAGCGATCTAAGGTTCTTAATGTGGCAGGTCTAAAACTCCCTCGAACGACCAAAGCATTGTGCTTGTACATAAATTCGGAAGGATGAACAGGTTTGCCTTTGCTATCAAACATAGCTACATCTGTCATTTTTTGTTTGACCAATTCTAAGGTAACCAAGCGATTGTCAATATCAACAAATTGTGGCCCCTTGATACGCAACATATCAATTTTCACTCGATTTCTAATACCTTCTAATAAGGAAGCCATGAGTTTTCGGTAGTCTCCATAATAGTAATAAGCCCCATAAACGAGGTTTACACCCAACATACCAACGGCTTGTTGTTGCAATGAAATATCATTATCCAAGAGCTCAATGTGCATTACAATTTCATTGGGTTCTCCTTGGGGATGCAATTGAAAACGCAATCCTACCCAGCCTTGACCTTTATTCGTTTTGTGATAATTAATCGTCTCTACCGTGTCGGCAAAGGCAAACAAACGACATTCTGGACGTTCGGCACTCAAGCGATCTAAGGTCAAATCATATTCATGATCCAACATTTTGTACAGTCGAGACTCACAAACATAGCGTCCCGATTTCTCTGCCCCATAAATATCATCACTAACAATTTTGTCGTAGGCAGAAATTGTTTTGGCAATGGTTCCAGAGGAAGCCCCAGCTTTAAAGAAATATTGTGCTACTTCTTGTCCTGCACCAATTTCGGCAAAAGAGCCATAGGTGTTACTATCTAAGTTTATTTCAAGTGCTTTTTGGCGGGTTTCAAGAATTGGTGTTGGCATAAATAAATTTATAGTTTGATTTTTTTTCTTAATATAAAGCGGAAGTATCCTCCTAATATCCTCGAATATACTAAAATAAAATCGCTTCTAAAATCAGTTGTTTAAGAAATACCGATTAAATACAAAAAAGTCTGCTCTAGCAACTCGAATTAGCTTGAATGACAATTTGAAATAGCATTATTATTACTTATCTTAGTTATTGATCTTTCGCAAGAGATTAATTCGGAGAGTCAAAACTAAAAGATGGTTTTACAGATCTATTTGAAGAATGAATGTTTAATTTTGAATGCTAAATGCTCCTAGTGCAATCGTAGGGCATTAAAAATTTAGCATTCAACATTAAACATTAAATGGAAGCTGAAAGATAGAAGAATACCTTTAAATGACCCTTGAAAACCTTCTGCGTAACATGAGTTAGTTTTCTTATTTTAATTTTAGCCCCTCTTTTATGACATCAACATATACGCTTGTCCTAGTTCTTTTTTGGGTTTCTTTCCTAAACGCTCAAAACAACAATACAGATAGCCTTGTTCAAGCACTCCAGACCATGCAGGAGGACACGAACAAAATCTTTACCTATCAAGCGATTGCACAACAATATTTGACCACTCAATTAGATTCCTCTATTGTTTATGCTGAAAAAGGACTTGTATTAGCAAAAAAACTAGATTTCTACAAAGGAACCGTTCGATGCTTGAACGTAATCGGCAATTATCACGAGCGAAAAACAAATTATGACCTTGCTTTGGAGTATTACAAGGAAGCTTTGGCGATTTGTGAGCAATATGATTATACGCCAGGTTTTGCTATTGTGCTTAATAATATTGCCATCATTCATACTCGAACAGGAGCGCATGAAAAAGCTTTAAAATTGTATTTTGAAGCACTAAAGGCAGAGGAAAAAGAGAACAATCAAAAAGGAATTGCAGAGGCTTATAATAACATTGGAATTGTTTATTATTATCAACAGAATATAGATAAAACCTTAGAATATTTTGAAAAGTCGATTGCTATTGAAGAAGCCATTGGTGATTTTGAAACCTTGAAGAAGGGTTATAATAACCTTGGTGCGCTTTATGATTATCAAAAAAAATACAACAAAGCCTTAAGGTACTATCGCAAGTCTTATGTTATTGGAAAACAATACAATGACAAGATAGAAATGTCTATTAACTTGAACAATATAGCGGTTGCGCACTATCGTCTAAAAAACTTAGATTCTTCTGTTATTTATCAAAATCAATCCATTGAATTAAGAGAAGCTTTAGGTGACAATAGAGGTGCTGCTTATTCTTATCATAATTTTGCAGACGTTAGTAACGATCAAGGCAATCCACAAGAAGCCGAGAAGTTTTATCTAAAAAGTCTAGCCTTATCCAAAGAAAAGAAGCTCAAGGAAATTGAAATGGAGACTTACAAGAGTTTAGCAAAATTGTGGAGCGAACAGGAGCAATTTGAAAAGGCAAATGAGTACTTAAATTTGCATATTAATGCCAAGGATTCGCTGATTAACGAGCAAAGTTCTAAAGCCATTGCTGAAGCAGAATCTAAATACGAAGTCGCCAAAAAAGAGAAAGCTTTGTTGGTACAACAAACTCAGATTGACAAGCAAAATATTGAACTTAATCAGAAAAACATTCAATTGCTGTCCTTGGGAAGTATGGCTATTATTTTAATCCTAATTGCTGTTCTTGTTTTTAATTATTTGAGGCAACGCAACCTCCAACTTCAAAAAGAACATGAATTAAAAGAAGCGATGGGTAAATTGGAAACCCAAGAGAAGTTGGAACAGCAACGGTATCAAATTTCTAGAGATTTACATGATAACATTGGCGCACAGTTAACCTTTATTATTTCTTCTATTGATAATCTGAAATACGGTTTTGAATTGGAATCGGCTTTGAGTACCAAGTTGAAAAAAATTACTAATTTTACTTCTACTACCATTCGAGATTTGAGGGATACCATTTGGGCGATGAATAAGGATGCCATTAGTTTTTCAGATTTAAAACAACGCATTCATGCTTTTTTAAGTGCCGCAAAAGATGCTTCTCAGAATACTGAATTTAATTTTATTATCAATGATAATCTGCCTAAAGAATATCGCTTGTCTTCTGTTGAAGGAATGAATATTTACAGAATCATTCAAGAGGCATTAAACAATGCCTTAAAATATGCCGAAGCGAAGAAAATTGAGATTAGTATCAATAAAATAGACGCTACCTTATGTTTCAAAATAATGGACGATGGAAAAGGCTTTGATTTGGACGCTGCTGTATTAAGTAATGGCTTGCACAATATGCGCAAACGAGCCAATGAAATGGGGGCAAACCTAGAAATTAAGTCGCAAACAGGTCTTGGAACTTTTGTAAGTCTAAAACACGTTGTGACTTAGAGTCTGTTTAAATTTTCTTTTCGTTATTTTTTTGAATAAAACCAGCCTTTATGCCAACCAAAATTGCCCTTGCAGAAGATAACATCTTTTTATTACAAAGCATCAAAGAGAAATTATCCTTTTTTGACGATTTACAATTGGTTCAATTCGCTACCAATGGAAAAGAATTGATGGATAAATTGGAGCAAGATTTTAGTATTGATGTAATCTTAATGGATATAGAAATGCCTATCATGAACGGCATTGAGGCGACTGCCAACATCAAAAAAAAATATCCTCAGATTAAAATTATTATGCTGACCGTTTTAGATGATTACGACAGTATTTTCAAAGCCATTCAAGCGGGGGCAAATGGCTACTTACTAAAGGAAATCAATGCTGGTGATTTGCACAAAAGTATTTTAGAAACCATCGCTGGCGGGGCTGCCATGACGCCTATTATTGCACAAAAAGCTTTGCAACTCTTACGAATGCCTAATCTTCAAAAGGCGAATTTGAATCAAGAGGAAATCAAATTAACTAAGCGAGAAATTGAAATTTTGGAACAACTCAGTCATGGTTTGTCGAACACTAAGATTGCTGCCAATTTGAATCGTTCTCCCAAGACAGTTCGCAACCATATTGAACATATTTACAAGAAATTGCAAGTACATTCTAAGCTAGAAGCCGTTCAAAAAGCAAAGAATAATTTTATTATTTAAACACCACCTTTCATGCTGTATCTTCGTCTAATAAGCCTTTTATTATCTTCTTGTATACTACTTTTTTCTTGCACGCCTTCTAATACAAAAGATACTTCTCCAAATAAGCCCTTCAAAAAGATCGATCATCTAATTGAATCTATCTTGCCACATACTTTTAATGGGGTAATTTTGATTAGCAAAGGAGATTCTGTTCTTTATCAGACGACAAAAGGCTATGCAAATATAGCGCAAAAAGATACCTTGAACTTAAATCATCAGTTTGTCATTGGCTCTATTAGCAAACAGATTACAGCCGTTTTGATTTTGCAAGCTTATGAAAAAGGCTTGCTTGATCTAGAAACACCTATCGCTGAATACCTTCCTGAATTGTCCTTAGCGTGGAAAGACTCCATTAATATTCATCATTTATTGACACACAAACATGGCATTCAAAGTTTGGATAAAGCACTTGCTTTTCCTCCTGACAGCCAATTTCAATATTCACAATTGGGTTATGAGCTTTTAGCGCAAATTTTAGAAAGCGTTCATCAACAAGCTTTTGTTGCTATTTCTAGTCGTTTGTTTCAAGAAAATGGCTTAAAAAACACCTTTCATCCTCAGAACAAAGTATATAAACACTTAGTCAAAGGCTACACAGAAGAGGAAAATGGCAACTTGGTTTATGAAACACAGAGTTTTGAAAATTACGTTCCAGCAGGAGGCTTCATTTCTACTGTCCAAGACTTAACAAAATGGAATTTACTCCTACACCACGGAAAGCTTTTGAAGCCAAACAGTTTGCAACTGATGTCTGTAAAACAAGCTACTCGACAGCATCCTATTTTTAATGCCATAGATTATGGCTATGGACTTACGTTTAAAGCAGAGGAGCAAGCTGTGCAAATTGGAGCCTTAGGCTTTGCGCCTGGTTTTGTGTCTTCTAATTTCTATTTTCCTAGTACTAATATCAGTCTTGTTGTTTTAGAAAATGTTGCTGCTAACCTTGCCGATTTTAAACAAACCTTCTATTATCATACCAATACTATTGCCCTTTTAAGAGCAGACTTAAACCTTTAATCAAGGCTAATTTCCTAAGTAGAAGCTTCTTTTTTCTTCGTCCAATTTGGGCTTAAAGCCTTGACGCTTTCGCCTGTAAAGTACTTTCTTAAAACGCCTCCTTTTATGTTGTTTACATCAAACTCAACAATAAAAGCGTTGGAGTCTATTTGGTCAATCAATTTATAGGTTCTACGAATGTCTATTCTATTAATAACCGTGTGTATAATTTCGCTTTCTTCTTTTACAGCACCACGTTTCCCATAGCCTTTTGAACCTTTATAAAGGGTTAAGCCTGCTCCTACTACTTCAATTAATTGTTCTTGTATTTGAGTATTTTTATCTGAAACAATCATTAAACCAACATAATCTTCAAAGCCTTCTATCATTAAATCAATTACCTTTGCGGTTACTAAAAAGGTTAAAATAGAATACATTGCAATTTCCACAGAAAGCAATAAAGCAGTGATTCCAAAAAGAACAATATTAAAGAGTAAAACTACTTTCCCTATACTAATTCCTAAACTCGAATTAATAAAAATACCTAGTATTTCAGAGCCATCTAAAACGGCTCCATTCTTAATCGTCAAACCAATTCCTGCGCCTAAAAACAGTCCTCCAAAGACAGCAATTAATAATTTATCATCTGTTATTAAACTAAAATTTTCATACTGAACAAAAATAATCAAGCCGATTATTGACAAGACCGATTTTATAATCGTCCGCTTAGCCAAGGTAAACCAGCCCAGTATGAGAAAAGGAATATTGGCAATTAACAAAAGCATAGAGATATTCAGATCAAAAAGCTCGCTCAATAAGATTGCAATTCCTGTTACGCCTCCATCCAAAAAACCATTGGGCAATAAAAAAGCTTTTAGTCCAATACTAGCTAAAAGAATGCCTATGCTAATTTGAAAAATTTCTATAAATAATTGTTTCATACACTTATTTTGTACTGGAGATCAAATTTTTTTGAGTTAAAAAAAGCTCAATTTATATTCATTGTACAGCATAACACATCGCTTCTAGTATTGTTAGTAATACTTCGTGCATTTTTTGTTTTTCTATCGAAAAATCAAAAAAACATCTCGCTTTGTTATAGAGTTTTGTAGGTAAAAAAAAGAGAAAGAAATTTGAGACGGATGCAGTAAATTGGGCATGATGAAGGTTGGAAAATCGGGCTGGCTTGTGCTAGTAGCACAAAAGAATATGCCTACGAAGAATACGCCCGTACTTGGCGAGCGTAGCATTCGCCAAGTACAGTATTCGAGTAGTAAA
>CALDEP010000352.1 GCA_937942475.1 uncultured Aureispira sp. | reverse complement strand
ATTTGCTAATTATAGTCTTGACAATTCCTTGGGCGATTATTCAAGGGATGATTGGTTTTTTATTAATGTTTGTGAAGGATGATTCTGATATTTAATAAACAAGTGATAAGACCGTGAATTATTATCAATAGGCTATTTTTTGTAAAATGTCTTATATCATTACTCCGTTGGAAAATCGTATTAGTTTGATTATCAGCAGGATCTATTTTTGCTAGTTAAAATATTAAAAAGCTGATAATCAAACTAATGCAAGATGCTTTTTTATGTTTTTCATAGAAAAACTAAAAAATTAACGGAGTATTAAAACTCAAAATAGGTTTTATTTCCTTTCACTTTACTTCATGAATAAATTTACTGCAATCCTGGCGGTAATATTTTAGCCGCATTGATTAGCTCCTGCAATTTCAAAACAGCTTCCTTGTGCTGTGGGCAAAACTCATCTAATAATTCCAAGCTAGGTTGATTCATACGTTCCAATTCTTCTTGTTCAGACAAGGTACTATCTATTTTTAGGACGACTCTCAAATCTTCTTGGATGAACATGCCTGTAAATTGGTCGATTTCGTTGGTGGTGCGTTCGCCAACACATTTAGAGACTGTTTTTACAATACTCATAAATCCCACTAATTTAAGTTTAATGGCATAAAGATCAGAAACGGATAATTTTTCTAAATCATATTGCTCAGGAAGTGACTTTATATATAGGATTCCTTTATTTGTCTTTTTTAGAAATTCTTTTCCATAGATATCCAAACAAGCACAACGAGCATGCTCTTGATCGGTTAAGAAAGCGACCGTTTCGGGACGAAGTTGGTCAATAACTCTATTTTTACAACTACTAATAAAAAAAAAACAAAAAATAAATAAATAAAAAATGGAACAATTAAAATTTTGCATAATAGACAGATTCAGAGTACTTCAATGGTAGATTACAGGGCTAAAGATACAAAGAATTCTAGAGAGAAAATAAGTCCAAATTATTTAAGGTGAAGGTATTAGTCTATTTAAGGATGTTAAGTCACAATTAACAGAATTTAATTTTGTTTTAACATTAAAAAGCTTGACTTATTAAAATTATAGTTTACATTTGTGGCATAGTTAGATATATAAGTTGTTTTTGTGAGAACGTAATTGTTTTGATTTTTGTAATAAAAGAGAAAGAATTAGACGAATTACCTAGATAAAAAACAATTATTACATTGAAAATATAAAAGCATCCAAATAGAATTTGGTGCTATACTATAGCAGAAGATTAAGAGTACTGATATAGCGGTCTCATTCGAGTAAACACTTTCAGAAGACTTCCTTAAATTAATGTAAAGAAGCAGAAAAATAGGATTTTCATCGAATAAAAATAGACACTAGTCGATTGCTTTTAGATTCTGGAACTTTATCAGTACAAAATTGTATTGTTCTTTATGTCGCATAGATTATAACAAACATTAAAAAATAATCGTGACATGAATTATTGAGAAAATAATTTTTTATTAAAAATATAAATTTTAACTTTAAAACAACACTAAATTATGAAAGGGTCAATCAAAAGCTCAAGAAACTTTATGGTAATCATGGCTTTGGTTCTTTTAGCGATGAACACGCAAGCGCAATTAGTTACTTATAATGCAACTACTTTAGAAGATGCTTATACAACAACTACAACAACAGAAAATGTTGTGCTTACGAACACTGGTGCTATGATTATTAGCGAGTACCAAGAAGGTGCTGCTATTATCAAATTAGAGAATAAATTCGGTTTGGTAAACAAACAAGGATACGAAATTTGTCAGCCAATTTATGACAACATCCATTTGTTCAACGGTGGTTATGCTGCTGTAAATAAAAGTGGAAAATGGACGTTTGTAAACAAACAAGGAAAGAAATTAACTCCTTTGCGTTACGATTGGGTAGGTAGCTTTAACGATGGTTTAGCTGCTGTATCTGAAAACGGAAAATGGGGATTGTTGAACGAGCAAGGATTTGAAGTTGTTCCAACAACATACGAAGCAGTAAAAGTAGATCAAGATGGTCGTATCTGGGTTCAAAAGAACGATACTTGGAAACCTTTTGATGCAAAAAGAAATATCGACGAAGCATTTGTAACGGCTTCATAAGAACGATTACACTGGATTTCACCAACGAATCATAACCAATGTAAGTGGGCGATTAGCAAGAACCAAGCTAATCGCTTTTTTTATGTCCTATACTGAAGTGTCTTTTAGTTGTTTGAATAAAACAAAGGAATAAATAGCGGCTAAGAGCATTGGTACCACCATCAAGGCGACTACACTCATTAAAGCCCAGTTATTAGGTAAAAAGAACAATAAAATAAAGCCAATAATTGCGCCTCCAATCCACAAACGCCCACCGAGTTGATGTGTTTTTTTCCAAACTTCTTCGTTCTCCAAGGTCCAAGGAGTTCGAATACCCATAAAATGATTTTGGCGAATGCTGCCCATATAATTCCCAAACAGAAGCATAAAAAAGATAAAGCAATAGCCTAGAAGGGTTTCAATTGGAATTTGAGTCGCTCCAGTACTAACCAGTAAAATAGTGAAGACTAGGGAAGCCATAAATAATTGTAAAATAAGTCGTAAGCGGTAATATTTTTTGCCCATACGCTCTAGGCTTTCCTTCTTTGCTGCAATCTTTGGTAAGAAAAGCATTATAAGATAAATGGGAACATTGATTAATACAACAAGCCAGCCAAGCATTGCTTTAGAACCATATCGGTCTATTTCTCCCTGAAAATTCCAGTGCATCGGAACTTGGTCGGGTAATTCTTTCCACATAATGAAGAGATACACGATAGGAGCGAGGGTGATGACTATTAATAAAAGCTCTTTGGCTAGGCTAGTTGAATGGTCGTTTATGGTGTTTTTCATAATTTTTATGGAATTTTTTTAAGATATAGGAAGTCTCAAATAGTAGGCGTGTGGAGGGATGAATGGTTACAACTTAATCTCCTTGAAATTGCATCAGCCATTGAATCACTTCTTCAAAGACGCTCATATTTAAAGAATAGGAGATGAACTGTCCTTGACGAATGCCAATCACTAAATCGGCTCTTTTTAATAAATCTAAATGATGTGAAATACTGGGTTTGGATATATTAAAATGTGCTGCAATTTCTCCTGCTGTTAAATCTTTTTCTTTTAATAATTCTAAAATCTGTCGCCTAGTGGAATCATTTAGGGCTTTAAAAAGATTGTTCATGCAAGTTCGATTAGTTATTTAGGCAAATGTCTAATTATTAAACGAGACAATGCTTGAAAAAGTTTTGTTTTGAAATGAAGAACTACGATTTGTAATGATGTTTACCTCACTTAAAGTATTTCCTTCCAACGTTCTGATTCTGCAATTTCTTTCAGCACACGATTGCGCTCTTCTAATAATCGCCTCATGTATTTTGTCAAAAAAAGTGTATTAGCAAGCTGACCTAAAATGCCTAGTGGCGCTTCAAAATTAAAAAGATCCGTCATTAAAGTACCTGAAAGATTTGCCTTAAAATGATGCTCGTGCCGAAAGGATTTAAAAGCCCCTTTTAACATTTCATCTGCAAAGAAACCTGGTGCATCAAATGCCGTAATATGGACGCTTAGTTTTTGTGTCACACCAAAATGTTTTGCTTGCCAAGTGACTTGCTCGCCCAATTGAATTAAACCACTCGTTCGACCAGCAATGGCTTTTTCCTGGGTATGCTCCATCGATACTTGATGTAAATCAATACTTCTTGAGAGGTCAAAGCAACGTTGTATTGGAGCTTGAATAAGGGTTTCTATAGTGATAATAGGCATAAGAAAGGGGTAGAACCCCAATTAATAATTGGACCAAACCAATTCCTTAAATGGGTTGAGTGGAAAAGAAGCCGTATCGGTACTTTTTTGTAACACGATTTCAAAGCCCAAACTTTCATCTTCTATTACATCTCGTTCTGGATCAAAAAGTTGACGAATGTTAACATCATAAATACCATTATCGAGCGTGACGTGGAGTGCTTCCAAATCTGAATTTGGCAATTGTTCGTCCTCAAAATGAGCGGCTAAAGTAATGGATTCGTAATTGATTAAGTGCAATTTGGAATTGCTGACTTTTATTTTTCCTTTAAAAGATTGAAAGGCAGTAGCGGAACTTGCTTGACTGCAAATGCGAACGGTCCAAAGGTTAGGAACACTTGTTCCCCAAAAAAGAAGGTGTCCTTTTTGGCATTCCCGAACAACTCGGACTTCAATATCTTCAAATTCCCAATCTTCATCAATAAAAGATTCATACAAATCAGTATTAATAAGACCTAGAAAACTAGCGTCGTCAGATATTTGGAAAAGTTCATTCATGAATGGAGTAGGACTGAAAAATTATTTGCTTTGTTGCGTATTTGCTTGTTCATGGATTTTACCAATCAAGTCATATACTTCATTAAAAGGAAGGTTGCCCAGCGCTTTTAGAATGACGTTTATTTCCTCAAAATTGAGATCAAGTTGTATGTCTTTATTATTATCCATTGTTTTTATAGCTATGATAGTGTATTAAGATCAAATTGCAGGCTCCTAAAGGTCAATTAATTAATTATTTTTAGGAGGCAATAGTTGAAAACGTTTTTGAAAATCTTTTAAAACAGGATTCAAGTTTAAAAAATGCACGTATTTATCTCGATCTGTTTGTGGGATTACTTTCTGTGGTTTAGGAGCTTCTATTTTTGCTTCATCAATTTCAATCTCAAAATTCAACTCTTTTTTCTGAAAGGTTTGAATTAACAATTGTCGAATCGTTCGATCTCTAAAGATGGCATCTTTTGCTCTATTTCCCCCCGTTAACATTTTGATAATGCCCAATTCGGCATCTAGAATAGATAATTTTGCTGTTTTGAATAAAATTTGTGTGGATTGAGAGTCAATTTTTGACCAATACTCTTTCCAAACGCGCTCCAAATTTTCTTGTGTAAAAGGCGTAGCCTCTTCAAGTGGTTTGGCGTATTCTTCCTTAACTTCGTTTAATACTTTTGATAAAAAATTACTTCCTTTTTTTAGGGCTAATTTCTCAGCAAAATTACTAGTCGTTTGTACTTCAGAAGGTTGTGTTGCAGGTTCATTATCTGATTTTAATTCTGCTTTGGGTTCTTCTGTATCTGTCGTGGTATTTTTGGGCGGATCAATTGTGGTCACAACAACTGGATTTTCAACAGGTTCTGCTTTATAAACAGGGCTTGTTTCTTGTATTGTAGTGGTCTTACTATTGTCTAGTGTTTTTTTTTCTGAGGAAGCTGTTGGCGTTTGAATAGCTCTAGGTTGCATGGCACGTTGGATATAAGCCATTTTTATCAAGGTCATTTCAACATGCAAACGATGATTGCGAGCCATTTTGTAATTTATATCACAATCATTTGCCAAGCTCAAAGCAGATAAGATGAGCCCTGTAGGAGCCAAGTTAGCTTGTTCTTGATAACGTTCCTTGATATTACCACTTACCTCTAATAATTCAACGGTTCGAGCGTCTTTGCAAACCAAGACGTTTCGCAAATGCTCTGCCAATCCATTAATAAAAATATCGCCATCAAAGCCTTTTCTTGAAATTTGATCAAACAACAATAATAATTGGCTGGCATCTTCCGTCAACATAGCTTCCACTACCTTGAAGTAATAATCATAATCCAAGATGTTTAAATTCTCAATAACATCTTGATAAGAAATCTTATTACCAGAAAAACTAACAATTCGATCAAAAATAGACAAGGAATCTCTCAAAGCACCATCTGCCTTTTGAGCAATAACCGTCAAGGCTTCTTCCTCTGCTTCAATATTTTCTTCTTTGCAAATTTTTTGCAAATGCATCGTCATGTCAGCTACTTGGATTCGATTAAAATCAAAGATTTGACAACGAGACAAAATAGTAGGTATAATTTTATGCTTTTCCGTTGTTGCTAAAATAAAAATAGCATAAGAAGGCGGCTCTTCTAGCGTCTTCAAAAACGCATTAAAGGCTTGTTGAGAAAGCATGTGTACCTCATCTATAATATAGATTTTGTAACGACCACTTTGAGGCGCAAAACGCACCTGCTCAATCAAAGCACGAATGTGTTCGACACTATTGTTCGAGGCAGCATCCAGTTCAGAAATGTTCAAAGAAGCATTTTTGTTGAACGACTGACAAGATTCGCAAGTATCACAAGGTTCCATGTCTTCGGTAGGCGTTTGGCAATTCAGTACTTTTGCCAAAATACGAGCACAAGTAGTTTTACCCACTCCACGAGGACCACAAAACAAGAAAGCTTGCGCTAGATGATTGCTCTGAATCGCGTTCTTGAGTGTTTGTGAGACGTGTTGTTGTCCAACGACATCGTCAAAACGTATGGGTCTATATTTTCTTGCGGATACTACGAAATTGCTCATGCTACAAATATACTAATCTGATTGATGAGTTCCAAGTTTTATTTTGAATTAGCAAAATCTCTTTGAAGATAGAAGCTGCTAAAAGGTTGGTGTAGTAGTGCTTCTAGGCTTTGAAATTAAATTTTTTATACTAAAAAAGATGCCTTGATTTCAGCACTGCCAGTTGTAAATTGAGATAAGGATATAAGGCATTTTAAAGAAAATAAGGCTATTTTACTTGCATATTCCTTTTTTAAGAAGAACTTTGAAGGAAGTTTATATTTAATGCGAATCAAGAGCTAAAATATAGGTCTGATAAATAAACAAGGGGAATAAAGGCTTCACAAGAATGTTTAATGTTGAATTTTTAATGATGAATGCTCTATAGCATAAAAAAAAACATTAAAAATTCAGCATTTAGCATTCAACATTTAAAAAGTAGGCTTGTAAAATGAGATGACCCTGTTTTAAATGTACAATTTATTGATATTTTAGCCATTGATTCGCATATTTAATCAAAATAATCACTAATGAAACGATTCTATTCCTTTTTCTTATTCCTTTGTTTAAGCACTTTTTTCTTATTAATTTCTTGTGATAATACGCCACCAACAGAAAACGAAGAAACACCAACACCAATCGTAGCAGAAAGCAACACGGTCGTCGATACAAAGCCAGTAGCTGTGATCGATACTGTAGCGATAGATACCGCAAGTTTGGACACCGTCAAAGCCGTCCAAAAAATAGCTCGCCCAACACGAGAACCTGCCAAAATTAAATTTGAAGAAACGTCTTATACCTACGATACCATCAAACAAGG
>CALDEP010000351.1 GCA_937942475.1 uncultured Aureispira sp. | reverse complement strand
AAATACTTTCCAAAAACAAAGCGTGGAATGCTGTCTTCTACATTCGTTTTTTTTGCATGTTGCAAGCCTGTGAAAGAAACCAAAGGCAAGGAAGACACATAAACAACATTCCGTTCTGTGTGAGGGAGAAAACCTCTTTCTTTTTTCTGAATTTCAATGGCAGCTTGGCTTTCACGAATAAAATCATCTAGATTTTCGTAATAATCTACCGTGCCATATATAAAGTTTTGATCCTCCTTTATGATCGTTACCCCTGCATCAATTCTATTGTATTCCAAAACGGATTCTTTGTCAATTCGGTATTTAAACTCAGGAATTTGATGAATCGTTTTTAGCAACGTGTGTAAGATCGTATAGAAATAAGGTGCGTTATTCACCTTGGTGTAAGCGTGCAATTTTGTAACATCAACGTTAGCGGTTATATTAAAAAAAGGCTGCTCAAAGGTTTTAAAAAACTCGTATTGAGGTAGACGTTTCCAAGTGCTAAGGTCTATTTTTTTATAATTCATGGAGGTATTTTTTTTATTAACTGATGTTACGCAAAAACTCTCTCATGAGCCTTCGAATAACCTTTTTTCGCTTAGTATTAAACTCATCGTTACCTATTTAAGGACTGTTTTAATGTTGAATTCTTAATGCTAAATTTTTAATATTTGTTGTGCTATAAAGCATTCAACATTAAAAATTTAACATTAAGAATTAAGAACATTTGATACAAGGACATTAATTTTTTACTTCGTGAGCCTTCGGGTTATCGACCTAATCAATTGTTTGCGTAATATGAGTTATTAAGAAAGCTTCAAAGTAGCCTGTTATAATACTAAGAACCTTACTTTAGAAAATAAGTTCAAATTCTTTCTTCCCAAACGTTTTTCCATTAATTTGTAACTCTACAGCGTGCATTCCTTCATACAAAACTCGCGTACTAAGTTGTTGAAGCGTTTGCTTTTTCTGCAACTGAACCAAGCTATTCCCTTTCAATTCAAGCACTTTTAATTTAAATACTTTGGGCGATTGGCTTCCATTTGCTTTTTTGAAATAGATCATATAATCTACTACTAGATTTTGAGGTTCAGAAACCTTAGATTCAATATCAAAAGAAAAAACTAACTTTTCGCCTAATTTTAAAGAACTTTGCTGCACTTCAAAATTCAAGACCTCCACTTGAGGATTATCAGAAAAACCAAGAATCTTTAAAGCGCCTGCATCTCCTGCTTTTACCAGCGTTCTCAAAGCGTGTTTGGTCAACCAGTCGATGTTTTTAGTAGCTGTCTTATTCCAAGCTTCCAAATTAGTCAAGACCAAGTCTTTTCTATCTTTGGTCAGATCATTCAAATGATTGGCAACCGAACGACGTACATACAATTCTGGATCATTTCTAAGGGCTGTCAACAAGTCCATTATTACCTTATAATTCTCATCATAAACCGTCACTCTAGATGCCCAAGGCAAACGTGGACGAGTTCCTTCGGAAACCAATCGACGAACGTGCTGGCTCTCGTCTTTTACCCACTCTTGCAATTTGTGCAACATTCTTTCAGGAAATTTATCCAAAAAAGGGCGAATGGCAAATTCTGCGCTAAATCGCTTCGTCATTTCATACAAAAACTGTGTAGACAGCTCAAAATGTGCTTCCTCCAAACCATAACGACTGACATAAACCCCATGTGGCATGTACATAAAAGCATGTTCTCCTGTAAAGTCAGGGTTATCCAACTCCTCTCCAAAAGCATCTAACAAAATCTGCCCTGACGTTCCAAAATCATCGGGCAACAATTCATAAAGCACCTCTGCTATTAAATTAGCCCGTGCCTTAAAAGCCAAACTGGATAAGGTTGGCGCCACTTTCTGTTCTAGCTTTTGTGTATCAAAATCTGCCCAGATTTTTTGGATGGATTTTCCAATCTTTTGTACCGTTTGGATATTAATAACTTCACTAAATTCAAATTTCTTTTCTGGTTTCATTGATAATTGCTTCTCGAATCATAAATTAAGGTGGAGTAAGCAGATTCAATATTCTATTAGATAGTAAGAAAAAATTGTCCTATACTCCGAAATAAAGGTCATACTTCCCATAAAAATAATTAATTTCTACTTGAAGTGAACTATTTTTGCACCAGATGTTTTTAAACTGTAGGATGGTTGTATTATTACACTAGTACAGTCCGATAAATACTGATGTTACTCCATTTTTGCAATCCAATGATTTTAGGCTTAAAGGCTTAGTTTTTGCAGTAGGTAGTAACAAATAATAACAAAGTATACATTAGAAATGAAACTTGCACCGAAAGATTTATACCAAACCTTAGAGTTTGACAAAATACTAGAACTGACCGAAGAATACTGTTATGGAACCTTAGGAAAGGAACATTTTCAACAGTTAATTCCAAGTACAGAAGCCTCTCAGATTGAGCGTTGGCTTTTAGAAGTATTTGAATATACACAGACTTATGAGAACAATCATAATTTCCCCATCAGCCAATATTCCAGCATTAGTGCTGATTTGCGTATGTTGGGTATTGAGGGCTATGTATTATCTGTAGAGAGTTTGAAGAGTGTTGCCAAGACGCTTTTAGTTTGTTATAACATTTATGGCTTTTTTAGTAAACGAAAGAGTACTAAATCACTTTATCCGACGCTATTTGACATTATTAGAGTCGCTGACTTTGACAAAGAGTTATTAGCAGAAATACAACGGGTGATTGATGAAGAAGGGAACATTCGTTCTAATGCTTCGCCAGAATTAATGCGCATTGCCAGAATGCAAAGCAGTAAGCGACAGGAATTGGATAAAAAATTCCGCCAAATTGTGGTGCATTATCAAAGTAAAAATTGGCTAAAAGACAACAACGAAAGTTTCAGAAATGGTCGTCGAGTCTTGTCGGTTCCTGCCGAACGCAAACGCCAAGTGCGAGGAATTATACACGATGAGTCGGCTTCGGGGAAAACTGTTTTTATCGAGCCAGAAGGCGTCATTGAATTAAACAATGATATTTTTGACTTGGAACGGGATTATCAACGAGAGATTTATAATATTCTACGTGCTCTAAGTGACTTATTGCGTCCTTATGTCCATCAATTACAACAATACGAAAACATTATCGTTCGCTTTGACACCATTCAAGCGAAAGCTCAATTAGCGATACAATTAGATGCGACCAAACCAAAGGTCTTATTAACGCCACATTATAGAATGCGCAATGTCATTCATCCTTTGTTGGCGATTAAAAATAAACTAACAGGAGCGCCAACCGTTCCCTTTCATTTGCACTTTAAGAAAGAAGTTCGAATTTTGGTCCTAAGTGGTCCCAATGCTGGTGGAAAGTCTATCTGTATGAAAGCCATTGGATTGATTCAGTTGATGCTTCAATCTGGGATGCTAGTTCCAGCCAATGAAGGCGCTGAAATGGGCATTTTCAATCAAATCTTTGCGGATATTGGCGATCAACAATCCTTAGAAGACGAATTGAGTACGTATAGTTCTCGTTTGAAAAACGCTCGATTGTTTATGGAGCTGGCAGATGCTAAAACCTTGGTTTTAATTGATGAGTTTGGTTCTGGTACAGATCCAAAAATGGGTGGTGCGATTGCAGAAGCAGTTCTTAGAGACCTCAATCAAAAGAAAGTTTTTGGTGTTATTACGACACATTATTCTAACCTAAAAGTATATGCCTTTGAAAACAAAGGCTTGGTGAATGGATCAATGATTTTTGACAAAGATACCCTCTCTCCTACTTACCAAATGAAAATTGGTAAACCTGGTAGTTCTTATGCCTTTGAAATTGCTACTAAAAGTGGTTTACCCAAAAATGTCATGGGCTATGCTCGACGCAAAGTTGGGAAGCAAAATCATAATTTAGATGAAATTTTGGTGGACTTACAACGGGAACGCCAAAAAGCAGTAGAAGCACATGAGCAGGTTTTGGAGCATCAAAAACGCTTGGATCAGCTGATCAAAAATTATGAATCTGCCTTTAGAGAATTAGAGTTTTCTCGCAAAAAGTTGAAGCTTCAAATCAAAGAACAAGAGTTGGTTGATACAGAGAAAACGAACAAAGAACTTCAAAAGGTGTTACGAGAGCTTAAAACGGCTTCGAACAAAGAAAAAGCAGCGCAAAAAGCAAAAAAATTATTGGATAAAGCGCAAGTAGAGCGCAAAACCATGATTGAGCATGTAGAGGGCGTCAAAGAGGGCATTTATGAAGCTTACAAAGAACAAGATGAGGGCATTATTGAGGAAGGTTCTTATGTAAAACTACGTTCTGGTGGTGGCATGGGAATTGTCAAAGAAATCAAGAAAAAAGAAGCTAAAGTAGAGTTGGGCAACCTTCATTTGATGGTTAAAATACGAGATTTGGAGTTGATTAAAAATCCAATCTTAACGCATCAAATAGCCGTGGTTAGGACAGATACGCTTAATAGAAATGCTCATTTTGATCCCAAAATTGACATTCGAGGCATGCGTTATGAAGATGCCTTAGAACGCATTCAAGAATTTATGGATAAGGCTTTGATGGCGAGTGCCAATGAAGTCCACATCATTCATGGAAAAGGTTCTGGTGCTTTGCGTCAGGTGGTCAACAAAAAACTAAGAGAATACAAAGGAATTTTGCGTTCTTATCATCCTGAACCCAATCAAGGTGGAGATGGTTTGACGATTGTGGAATTTGCGTAAAAATCCTTATAAAATTATAGGTCGTAAGTCTTGTCTTTTAATAATTGGCAAGATTTACGACCTTTTTTTATTGAATGCGTTTTCGTTGCACGTCATACAGATCCAATCCTGGCTGTTTCAAAAAATACTCCAAGCCTCGTGCATTAATAAAGTCCATTTCCTCCGCATAAATAGGATACATCCCCGCTATACTGATCGTATAATCCAAACCAATATCAATATTTAGATACTCTTCTTTATTGATAAAAATCGTTGGCGCAAATACTAAAAAAGCATTTAGATCAGAATCTTTGCTAATTGGTATCCCAAAATTGATCGTATTACTATAAGAAAATGGACAATCTCCCCTTAATTTATTCGCCATAAACCCGATTGCTTGCCCCCAATTAATATCGGTTGAATTAACCGTAATTATCAGTTCAGGTCTACCCATTTTCCAATCAGAATGCTCTACCAATGACAATCCATACGTTAATGCTGTTGTCATTCCTTTTTCGGGAACATCTCGATAAATAATACTTGTTACACCAGGCAGGGCACTTGTATTAGATTCATTTTGATAATACTCTGGTTCTTTATTAAACACTCGATCCCAGTGTGCCATGTATTTTTCTACTGGTGTTTTATCTTTTCTTTTCTTATTAAAAATTT
The DNA here is from genome assembly GCA_937942475.1 of uncultured Aureispira sp. Lineage (GTDB taxonomy): Bacteria > Bacteroidota > Bacteroidia > Chitinophagales > Saprospiraceae > Aureispira. Next base: position 2,023 of record CALDEP010000351.1, on the reverse strand, counting down.
TCTTAAACATTAGATTCTAATTTAAAACGAATAAACATATCCAAAATGCACCTTGCTGTTATTAAAAATAATAGGATTCCCCTGTTGTGTTCCCAAAGCATAACTAAGCGCAAAAATACCGACTTTTGTTTCCAAAGCAACTCCAACCCCAAATCCAACAGGAAAATCATCAAAGTTGCTACTAATTGTATTTCGCTGTACATAAGCAACATCGCCAAATAAATAGGCATAAGAATTCCGCCCAAATAAAAACCGCCACTCTAGCGTTAAGACATTATACCAAGTGGTCAAAATAGCCTCCTCATCAAAGCCTCTTAACAACTTATTGCCACCAATTCGATACGTTTCATTTTCATAAACAGGATCTTTCGAGAGAATGATCCCGCCTTTGTATCGAGCCATTAAGGTACTCGATTTCCAGAGTTGGAAAAAGTGGCTATGTTCCACCAAAAACCGATATTGAAAGGTATTCGTGACAACCGTATCATAGAGCGAAGCATAACTAAAGGAGGTATCAGAGGTATTTGTAATGGCTTCAATCGTCCCATTTTTTCGAATGCGTTTCAAGGCAAAACTAGCGACTAATTTACTCTCAAAACCTTTTCTAGGATTGAATTTATAATCTAAATTATCATAATAAAACTCCAAACCAAAAGAGCTGTTGTCAAGATCCAACATATTGGGCAATTGGCGAGTCGTACGAACCAAATTGGTGTCTACATTGATTAAATTCGTGGTGGTATTGATCCAAAATGCCTTGACATAACTGTTTCCATTAAACAAATATTGCAGTCCTATATCGCTAATAATATCAATATAAGAAGAATCTCGTTTGTATAATTTAAAAGAAAGGTCTACGCCTAGAGGTGTTTTTAGGAGGTAAGGCCAAGCGAAACGAAGCAACAAATCAGACGTTCCTAAGCTTAGTTGCTGCCACTTGAGTTGCAAGCGTTTTCCTGTTCCAAAAGGATTGATTAAGTCAATATCAATATTCCCAGTAAAATCAAATCGCTGTTGCCCTGTTGCAGCATCTTGGCTGGGTAAAAAGCCCAATAACACATCAATTTTACTAGATGGACGATCCATCAAGAAGAGGTTTAACTCCGCTTTATTATCTCTAAAGACAACATAAGGCGTCTGATAAGTGGTCAAATAACGAAGCGCATTCATTCTATTTTGTACTTTCTGAACCAGTTTTTCACTGTACAATTTATCCTTTCGAATCCCCAAATAACTGGAAACAAAGCCTGATGCAATACGAACTTTTTTCTTCTTCTTGTTCTGCTGCTTTGTCAAACGCTCTTTCCCTACAATTTTCAAAGCATCAAAAAAGATCAAAGGCCCTTTTTCAAAATAGATCCGTGCTGATACCTCATTGTCAACAATTCGCACACTATCAATAAACACTTGGGCAAAAGGATAACCATGATTTTCTAAATACGTCAATAGTTTATCTTGGAGTTGCACGACCTCTTTGTAAAAAAAAGGTTGGTTGCTATACAAACGTTCTTTGAAATTTACAGCAGACAAGAAAGCAGGCGTAACATTGCCATTTTTTAAATTTGCCCACTCATACCGTTCTCCCACAAAAAGATAAGCCGTATATCGAGTCTCCTCATCTTGAAAAAAGGTATCTACAGATGCCGTTAAATAAGCTTTAGCATGCAATTGTTTTAAAATATCGTAGAGCTTCTCTTGTACTTGTGCCGTATCTTCTAATTCATATTCAAACTTTATTCGCTGCTTTTTAAAAAACTGCTTGTCTTTGTCCAAGGATTGTATCGTCAACAGACATTCCTCTACTTGCGCTGTTTTTCCTACAGGAATGCTATCCTCTACCTGTCCTACAGACAGATAAGGCAAAAAAAGAAGGAATATATATCGTATCAAATATTTAATCAATGGCTGAAATTCTTTTGTTTGCGTGTTTCATGTAATTACTAAAATGGTGTAGAGTCTTAGCACAACAGTTTTAAAAGGTAACACTTCGTGGAGTTTTTAGTTTTTTGATAAAAAACATAAA
>CALDEP010000350.1 GCA_937942475.1 uncultured Aureispira sp. | reverse complement strand
ATTTTATATGGTGTATCTTTATTTATTATAATCTTTAAGGTATTAGTTTTTTAGAACTTCCACAATATTTTAAAAACTAGTTTGTACTATTCTTAAGTTATTAATACCTTTCAAAATACCTAAAATAAAAAAGCCCATCTTGTATTTATTTAAAATACAAAATAGGCTTTCTTTTAAAATCAACGTGATTCTATTTACTTAGGAACAAAGTTATTCTTCCCACCAATAATAATTTCACTAGTTCCAAATAAGGTAATTTGGCTTTTAACAAAATCTTCTTTTTTTGCTTTATAAATATTTTCCACATAGTTTTGTGGGTTTCTATCGATGTATGGAAACCAAGTACTATGAATTTGAATCATTACTTTGTGCCCTTTTTTGAAGGTATGTAGAACATCTTGCAATGGAAATTCTACTCGATCCAATTTATTGGGGACAAAAGGCTCTGGTTTAGAGAAACTATTTCTAAAACGACCTCTAAAAACTTCACTACGCACCAATTGTTGGTAACCGCCCATTTCTACATTAGGAGGAGTCGCTTCTGTGGCAGGCTCATTATCAGGATAAACGTCAATTACTTTTACAATAAAATCGGCATCTGAGGTAGAAAGCGCAACGTCCAATTTAGCTAAAATCTCTCCTGCCAAAAGAAAATCTTCCTCCAGAATTTCCGTTTCAAACGTCAAGACATCTTTTCGTTTAGAAGCATGGCGTTGATCGTCCGTCATAAATTTGCGAGGCGTAAATCCAACAGGAACGACTTCTGAGCGATAAGGAACAGGGTTTTCTGGATCTGAAATGTAAGGAAAAATCGCTTTACTGTTCACGGCTTCATCTACTACTAGTTTTTTATTTTCCCCAAAACGCAAAACAATTGGCGCCTTTATTTCTGGTGGCCAAACATCAAAGGTTTTCCATTCTTTGATTCCTGTATCAAACAAATGTGCTTCAGGACGCTTTCCAGAACCGTTCCCTTTTAGGTGATATTCAAAGAAAGGCAACTCTATTTCCTTTTGATAAAAAGTCGATATTTTTTCTCCAAAATAAATGTGATTCACCGATTGCGTTCCTCTTTCTCTAGACCAATCGCCATGCGACCAAGGTCCCATAACTAAAGTACTTTTATTTTCAAGATTATTTTTTTCTATATTTTTATAAATATTCAGAGGACCATATAAATCTTCGGCATCAAACCAACCTCCAACAGTCAGGACAGCATGTTTGATGTCCTTTAGATGTGGTAAAATACTGCGCTTCTGCCAAAACTCATCGTAATTAGGATGCTCCACCATTTGTTCCCAAAAGAAATTCCCCTCATACACCTCACTCACCTTACTCAATGGACCTAATTCTTGGTGGTATTTATAAGCATCGTTCTCATCCAACTCTAAGGCACTTAGCTTTTCCCAACCTTCATCGTACCAACTCGTTCTTACTTGTCCTTTTTTATGAATTCCAAAAACAGGAAAGGCTCTTAAATAACTTTGCAAACAAGCGCCCATGTGATGAAAGTCATCAAAAAAGAAATCACTAATTGGTGCTTGTGGAGAAGAGGCTCTCAAGGCTTCATGTGCCTCAGGAAGTGCTGCTGCGGTATAAAATCCAGGGTAAGAAATCCCCCATTGTCCGACATTGCCATTATTATTTTTAACATTTTTGAGCAACCAATCTATCGTATCGTAAGTATCCGAACTTTCATCAATGGCTTCCTTGTTCTTCACATCATTTCCAGTTATGTGTGGTCGCATATTATCAAAAGTACCTTCTGACATATAACGTCCCCGCACATCTTGATAGACAAAAATATAGCCCTCTTGCATCAAATAAGGAGATGGCCCTAAAGAACGACGGTAAACATTTTCGCCATAAGGGCGAACACTATAACAGGTTCTTTGCATCAAAAAAGGATACTGTTTCGAATCATCTTTGGGGCTGTATACAATGGTATATAATTTGATGCCATCCCGCATTGGAATTTGATAAACAGCTTTGTCATAATTTTTCTCCACATAGTCTTTAGCCAATGGAGTTTGCCCCATCAGTAAAGTACTAAACAATAACAGTTGAATCAATAGTACTATTTTCATTCTTATCTATTGGTTATAATGTTTAAAACAGCTTGAATATATGGTAATATAATACAAACATAACTCCAATTCCTTACTATATGTTTGACCAAGTCCTAATTAATCTGTTATAATAAACAAAAAAAACCATCCAAGTATACTTGGGATGGTTCTTAACTTAAAAGTAGGCTGTATTAGTAGAATTAAATAATATGGGTAATATGTCCTAAAAATTATCCTAACAAATACTTAATTCGACAAGGGTTTATTTATTTTAATTGTAACAATCCTGTATGAACCATTTTACCATCTCCTCTCAATTGGAAGCTGTAAACGCCTGCTGGAAGATCTCCACGGTTAAATTCTAATACATTCGTACTTGATGTTGTTTGTGTATGAACTAGCTGACCAGTTATACCAAAAACAGTCAATTCTAATGCTTCATAGTCTTCGCTATCTACTTCAAAAGTGGTTGTTTTTGCAACTGGATTAGGGTAAATACGAACAGCTGTCGGGCTATTTTCTATGTTATTAACAGAGGTTGCATTGGCAGCTCTTAATTCATAAGAAAAGCTTTGTTGCAAGTAGTTATTTTCTTCAATGACAATCGAGAAAAGTGTTGGCTCTGGATTTGGAAGGCTAATGTTTAACTCCAACTCATTCATATTTCCATTTGGATTCGTTGCCGTCACTTGAGCATTTGGGAAAATCGTCTCCAAAGTAGAATAAACAGCATTATAAGTAATCACATCACTCATATCCTGATCGTTAAACAGCATCGAAAAGCTAAATGGCTGTGCTGCTGAATTGTACTCCATTGTGAAAGCATCAATAACAGAACCATTCGATGGATTATTCACTACTGGTGGAGCTAACATTTGTCCTCCACCTAAATTAATTGGTAAAATTTGTAGCGAACGTCTGTGTTCTGCAATTTTTTGACCGCTTCTCCATTCTTCTACAATCACATCAAAAACTACGACTTGATTGGCTGTTGACAAGACACAATTGAACTGTCCTGTTGTAGGAGAAAACGAAATAGAAGTTCCTGCTAGAATCTCTAAAGGTTGTGCTGCACTTAGACCTGCTGTAAATGGAATTGGGGCAGCTGGGTTATCTGATGGTGCAGCCAAACTAAATACCAATTGATCTCCATCTGGATCAAATCCACCTAGAGCTACTGAAAAATTAGATCCTGTACTTCCATAAAAAATAGGATCAATAAAATAAATGGGAGAATTATTAACAACTGTATTGTCAAAAGTAGATTCAACCAATAAGCCAGCACCACTAGGATTCATTAAGTTGGTAACAGCACCATTTCTACAGCAAGAACCATAACTAAAATTCCAGTCTGTACATTGCATAGAAAAAGTCACTGTATCACTATAAATATATTCTTCATATCCTTGTACTACTCCACCCAAACAAGTTGTTTGATTACTTGAAATAGTGGTCACAATAGTTGGACCTGACGTTAAAGATAATGTAACACTACTACTTGCTATAGCACAATTAAAACTTCCCATTTCTACTGCAACAGTGATAGGCATTCCAATTCCATTACAATCTCTATAAAGGGCTAAACTGACAATATAATCATTACCACTAACATGCTCAAAACGGAATTCTGCACCAGAAAGATGTGATGCATTTATATTAGAAGAAGCTAAGAAAAAGAAGGCTGCTAACAGTGTAAAAAAACGATAGTTCATAATAAGAGTTTTTGGTTTGATAATGTTATTTGTTTATTTACAAACAAAGATAGTAGACAAATAAACAGCAAGCAAGAACAGCTTAAAGTATTCATAGAGCACTTATAAACCTAAAACACTAAACATCATTTCATTACAAACAAAATCATAGACTTATTATTGACAATAGCTTGCTTTTAATTCTTCTAATTCACTTTTTATACGAAGTCCATATTCCACGGTTTCAGCAGCGACTAAAGCGTCACAACTAGCTGTTTTATTGCCCATATTGGCATGACAAATCGCCATATTTCGATAAGCATAAGCATTGTTGTTGTCTAGTTCCAAAGATTTTTGAATGGCGACTAAAGCTTCCGAATAATTACCTTCTTGTATCAAGACATAACCTTTGTTATTATAAGCATAAGCAAAAGAAGGGTCTTTAACAATCACCTGTTCGAAGTAATTCAAGGCATTAGGATAGTCCTTTAATTCCAAATAAATGAAGCCCATATTGTTCAACATATCTATATTTCCTGGAAATACCGCCAAGGCTTTTTGACCAAATAAGATGGACTTTTCCGTATTTCCTTTTGAGCCGTACAAGCTAGAAATCATAGGATAAGCTTCGGTGTAACTAGAGTCAATCACTAATATTTGTTGGTAATAATCAATGGCTCGATCAGTTAATCCTTCACTTTCTGAGATCGTTGCCAAACGATCTAAAGCTTTTATGTTTTTTCCATCCAACTCTAAAACCCTATTGGCATGTGTCATGGCCAATTGCTTTTCGCCCACTGCTTGATAAGAATTACTCAAAGCCAATTGAGTCAGCACATTATTATCTTCCAAAGTAATCGCTTTACTCAAATAAGGAATGGCTTCCTTAAATTCGCCCCTCTTTTCATACAACAAACCTATTTGTGCATTGGCAATTAATTCTTCTGGATTTGCCGCCAACACTTCCTGTAACTCTGCCAATGCCAAGGCTTCTTTATTTTGTAATTGATAAATAACAAACAAGTTGTATCGAGTTTGAATGTTACTTGAATCTAGCCCTAAGGCTTCTTTATTCAAGGCAATAGCTTTGTCATATTCCTCTGCATTATAAGCTTCTAGCGCCTCAGCACTTTTTACTTCTACAGGATCTTGGCAACTACTAAACAGGAATAGGAATGGGAGTAAAAATAGGAAGGTGATTTTCATGTTGTATGATTTCTATGTTGTTAATAATACAAAGGTAAAAGATAAATTAGAGATTTACACAAAATGAGTAAGCCTGTTTTTTTTTGAATAAAAATAACAAAGTCGCAAATCCTATTAATAGTGGAATTGCGACTTTGCAGAAAGGTATTTGTACGCTTACGACTCAAGAGCTAAATTAGGTCCGACCAATAAAAAAGGCGAATAAAGGCATCACAAGAATGTTTATTTTAATTCAAATATTTACCAACAATTGGAATTCTACGTCCCATACCAAACGCCTTGGAAGACACTCTAAGAATGGGCGCCACTTGTGCTCGTTTGAACTCGTTTCGATTGACCATTTTCAATATTCGATGCACTAACTTTTCATTATAACCCATTGCAATCAGCTCTTTAGGGCCTTTTCTTTTTTCAATATACTGATACAAAACGCCATCCAAAATATCATAATCAGGAAGGCTATCTGAATCAAATTGATCTGGGCGCAATTCAGCAGAAGGCGGTTTGGTAATAATATTTTCAGGAATTACTTCTCCATCTTTATTCATGTATCTAGACAATTCAAAAACTTCCGTTTTATACAAATCTGAAATCACAGAAAGTCCCCCAGCCATATCTCCGTAGAGCGTTCCATAGCCTACTGCTGCCTCACTCTTGTTAGACGTATTCAGCAAAATGTTACCAAACTTATTAGACATTGCCATCAACAACATACCTCGAATACGAGCTTGAATATTTTCTTCTGTTACATTAAAACTCGTTCCCGCAAAGTGCGGTTTTAACAAACTTTCATAGGATTTATACACTTCCTCAATTTCAATCAAGTCATATTGTATATTCAAATTTTGAGCTAATTCACGAGCATCATTAATCGAATGGTCAGAAGAAAATTGCGAAGGCATCAACAAAACTCGAACATTTTCAGCCCCCAAAGCTCGCTGCGCCAAGACCGCCACTACAGCAGAATCAATTCCGCCAGAAAGTCCTAAAATTGCTTTTTTCAAGCCCAGTTTACCAAAATAATCTCGTACACCAATCACCAAAGCATCGTGAATCAAGGTCATTTTTTCTTTGGACTGCACTTGATGAACGCCTCCCTTTTTTACACTTTCCAAATCATAGGTACGAATGCATTCTTCAAAATAAGGCAACTCATCATGCACCTTTCCATCAGGAGACATTACCAACGAACCGCCATCAAAAATAATCTCTGTTTGTGCCCCAACATGATTTACATAAAACATAGGTTTTCCATAACGCGCCACATTCGCTTTTAGAACATGAATGCGATTTTCAGCATGAGAAAAACTGAAGGGAGAAGCCGATAAATTTAAAACAAAATCAGGATGCTGCGGCATCAATTCATCCAATGGACAAATTTTGTACAAAGGGTTTTCATTCCCAACATTCCAAATATCTTCACAAACCGTCAAAGCAATTTTACTGCCCTTGTATTCCACTACTTTAAATTCACTAGCAGGTTCAAAATAACGGTACTCATCAAAAATATCGTAAGTCGGCAACAAGGTCTTGTGTACCACTTGCTGGATTTTTCCTTCTGCCAAAAAGTAAGCAGAATTATACAAATCTTTGCCCTCAATGACAGGATTTCGGCAAGGTGCGCCAACCACAATCGCAATACCTGTTGCGGCTTCGGCTAAGGTATTCACCACGGCTTCACTGCGTCGAATAAAATCATCAAATTCCAAAAAATCTTGTGGCGGATAACCCGTTACAGCCAACTCTCCAAAAACCACGATGTCTGCGCCTTGTTCTTTAGCGGTTGCAGTGGCATTCAGCATTTTTTGTAGGTTGCCTTCAAAATTTCCAATGTGATAATTCAACTGTGCTATTGCTATTTTCATAGTCTTTTGTTTTTTTAAAACAATAGGACAATCTCCTACTGTTCCTTATATTATTATAGAGTTTCTTTATTCTGTTTTGGATCTTGTTAATAATAACAAAAATAAACTTAGTTTACAAATCAAACTAAGTTTATTCTATAAGTTTTTTATCAGCGTTTTAGTTCCCTGATGAGTAGAATATCTTAAAAAGCAATTTTTTATGCTTTTGAAAGGATTCGCGATCAAAAATGCCTCCTTGACAAAAGAAAACAGCTGTAAAGAAATTAAATCCTCACAGCTGCTTTTTTGTAAAAAATAACATCTTATTTTATTGTAATTTTCACAACTCCCTCAGTCTTCTTCTTTAAAACAATTGGAAAAATAAATTCAGTATCTGAAATAGTACGCATTCCTTCTTTGAAATTATACTCTGATGTCTCTGACAATTTATCCATGTCAAAAAGTAACTCTTTTTCCACGTGACCATCTTCATCTAAAACGAAGGCAAATAAACCTCCGTTTTTACAACTACTACAATAGTTTTCTGAAACATCAAACTTCAAGTCCTTATTCTTTTTGTCATCAAGAAAAAGAAGGTAATGCTTTCCATTCAAATCAAGGTACTTATAAGACTCACAACCAAAAGACTGCCCATTTCTATTATTTACGTTCGCTACTTGACTTTTCTTTAAGCGTTTCATCCACAAAAGATCTCCTTTAAGGTTAATTTTACTCACCAATAGGTCTCTGTAAGTCCCCATAGAACTAAACTCACCAGTAGAAGGTTGAAGAAAAAAACCATACACTTGCTCACTAATTAGTAATAAATTACCATCTGCTGTATTTTTAATTTCAAGCCCGTGCAAATACTTAATTCCTTTTGTTGGTTCTTTTGCTCTTTTTGATTTTTCGTCTTGAACCTCTGTAGAAATAGGATAATAAACAGGAAGTTCATTATTTTCTAAATCGACACTTAAAAGCCCTCCTGTGCGATAAACCCCAGCATCTTTAAAATACAATCCTGCACACATTAATTTATTGTTAGCGTCTTTATGTAAAGTCAAACTATGCAACAAGACGTCTTTCAGTCCACTTGTTTTAATTTTAGTGACGCCATCTGCATTAATTTTTAATGCTAAAATCGTATAGTTACAAGTTCTATTTTTCTTACTAACCAACTCACTATGAGATTCCCAATGATGCCACTCCAATTTAGCAATATCATCATTCTTAAAGACTTTTAGTATTGTATAATAAGTCCCATCATTATCTAACATTCCATCTTGGAAATCGTAAAATCGTTTAGGGCTATATTCTCCATAAACATTATCTGTTTTCCATTTCAAGTTCATTCCTTTTTCATAGACAGACAACTTTCTGTGACAAGAGAACATTAATTTAGAACCATCTTTTGATAAACCAAATTCTGGCAATGGAGCAAATGTAACATGATGAAAACCATTCTTGCGAAGATTCGTTCTAGTTTTTTCTATTTCAAATATAGCAACTTCACTTTCCAACATTCCTGTTTCAATATCTAGTTTTTGAAAGAAACATGGAACCATTTCAGTTTTCTTAGTCAGAATAGCAGAAAAGAATAAAATGTATTCTCCTTGAAACTCAATAGAACCTAAGCTCTTCCTGTTTTCAGGGAAATTTTTAATGGCAATACTCTTTTCTGTTTTAAGTGTTGTCGCATCATACAATGTGATTGACTTTCCCTTCACCTGTACAATCTTTCCTTCTTCTAAAAAATAAGCGTTCGGATTTTGTTTATCATAAATGATTTGGCTGCCTTCCATTGGTGATATATACAAAGTACCTTCCTTTGACTGGAAGCCTTCATTCCGTTCCTGAACTTGCCCTTTACTAATTATAGAATTAGTATTTTGGCTAAAAATGGGATTAACAAACAAATAAAATAGGCATACAAATAAAATGGCTTTCATGAATTTTTTTTTATAATGTAAATATAAATGATCTTAGAAATGCAAAGGTATACTATTTACACTGAAAAAGGCGCTTGTTTTAGATACATCTCTTAATGTTAGGACAACGACTTTCTTTTAATAAAATCACTATTCCTCCTCCATATACCAACTAGCATATTTCACATAATTATCCGCAATCCGAGCAACCGTATCCTTAAACTGTTCTGGACTCAACTCCTTCACCTTCTTGGCAGGAATTCCAGCATAAATACAATTACTTTCTAGGTGAGAA
>CALDEP010000349.1 GCA_937942475.1 uncultured Aureispira sp. | reverse complement strand
TTCTACGAAGAATACGCCCGTACTTGGCGAGCGTAGCATTCGCCAAGTACAGTATTCGAGTAGTAAAAGCCATCCAACCGTAATATAAGCCCTTGACTTTGGTTCTTTGGTCAAGCAAAGAACAAGAAAAAAGCAGGTTTTTTTCTTAAATTTAGGATTAACACTGCTTGAAAATCAATACTCATTTTTTATAAAAAGCTATCGATGAGAATTATAGAAACCTACAAAACTCTATAACAAAGCGAAACATCTATGCATCTATTTGATTACCAGTATTTTAGTTTAACGAGAGTCAGAAAGTTATTTTGCTGGTAATCAAATAGATACGATTTATGCACGAAGTATTGGTGTAACATAAGTTAGAGATAGATTTATTAACTTAATAAGATCAAGATAGCAGGCACTCCAAGAGTGTCTGCTATTTTTCGTTTAAAGCCTCTTCAATAATGGCTTCATAGGCTCCTCGCCACTTCTTCCACTGCCAAGCTTCACACAAAGAGCTGTTGTGCCAAATGCTAATCAAATGCCCCCCTACTGCTTTGGTATTTTGAATAATAGGGCGTGCCTCTTCTAAAACTTCTTCTGGGCTGCGTTGAAGGTAGGTGTTAAAAGTGACGTCCATTAGTTGGAAGGGGAAGATTTTTAAATTGGTTGTTTCTTCTGTTTTTAAATTATACCAATAAAAAGGATGCGCTATACTGGCTCTAAAGCCTAAATGTTGAGCATAGCCCATCGAGTAATCTTCCTGAATACCTAAATTAACCAGTCGTTCATAGGTCTGGGGAAACGCTAAGATCAAAAAATGTTGCCTGCTTTTTTTTGTGCGCTGTTTGGTGATTTTTTCTAAGCGATGAATTTCTTTGTTAACAATATCTTGATCTTGATTGGAGCCAAAAGAAGGGTGAATTCCGACGGGATACTTTTGAGCATTTGTTTGAATAAGTTGTCGAAAAGGGTTATTGTTGTAATGGATATTTTTGTCATAAGTACCATAATCACCCAACAACCAAAAGTAAATGGGGTTCAAGTGATACTTATCGTCCAATTGTTCTAAATAACGAAAGGTATCATAAGGATCTTTTTGTAATCTAAACCAAGTTTTTAGTTGTAAGGAAAGGGTTTCAAAATCAAGTTGAACCAAATTTTTTCCAAAAGCAGCCGTTTGTCGAAGCCAGCCTTTTTTCAAAAAGGCATAAGCGTGGTCAATGTCATAACTTGGACTATATTGATACGAAGGACAGTTGAATTGAAGCTTAGGGTATTGTTTTTCTAAAACTGCTTTGATTTTGAAGGCCCAAAAATTGACTAAAGGTTGTTGAAGAAAAACATTTTTATAAGCTTGACTGTTATTAGCAGAGAAACGTCCAAATTTATCGGGCGTAAAGGCTAAATATTCTTCATAACGACTGACTAAATAAAAGGCAAGCGCAAAAGGATCAAAAGGAAACGCAGCCTCTGCATTATTGGGGGCAGGGATATGAAAAAAAGCAGCGATTAAAGCATCGTGTTTTTTGAAGGTAGGTTGTAGAGCATGAATGCCAGTTTCTAAGAGCAGTTGATCTGGAAAGAAATAAGGCACATTAGTCATGAAACTGCGACTATAATTAATTTTTGCAGCATCTTTTTTTTGACTAAAAGCACAAAGATCACTAGTAAGTTTTACCTTAGAAATGCCTAAAAGTTGATTGAATATTAAGTCAAAAATATAAGAAATCCTAGAAGTTATCTTAGGAGTATAGATGAAAATTTCATTCATTTTTTGATTTGATAAATGCGTTCAATTTTTTGATAAACAATGATTTATGTGCTATTGGACTAGGTGCAGTGGTAATTCTATATTAGATATGCGTACCAAATAATTGCTTTTTGGAATAGAAGCCTTATATTTGTTCCAAATTTCTCTTATCTTCCTACAATTAGGAATTAGTAAAATAGACTATTCGAGTCCAAATTACAAAATTTTATACAAAACAAAATACAAGTGGCTACAACATCAGATATTCGTAAAGGAATGTGCCTTGAACATAATGGGCAGACTTATATTATAGTAGAGTTTCAACATGTAAAACCTGGAAAAGGAAATGCATTTGTTCGTACGAAATTGAAAAACTTAACGAACGGAAAAGTCGTAGACAACACTTTTCCTGCAGGGCATAAAATTGAAGATGTTCGTGTTGAACGTCGTACTTATCAATATTTATACGACGATGAAGACCGTCTATATTTTATGAATAACGAAACTTTCAATCAAATTGACGTGATGAAGGAAATGGTCGATAATGTTCGATTCTTGAAAGAAGGAATGGATGTCGAAGTTTTGTTTCACGCAGAAAAAGAATTCCCTTTAGCTTGTAGTTTACCACAATATATTATCTTAGAGATAACAGAAGTAGAACCAGGGGCAAAAGGCAATACGGCAACGAACACCATGACGCCTGCGATTGTTGAAACAGGAGCAGAAGTACGTGTCCCTTTGTTTATTAAAGAAGGCGACCTAATTCGTATAGATACGGAAACAGGCGCTTACATGGAACGCATGAAAAAATAAGAGTGTGTCTAAATTTTATTGAGTTTGAAAATCAATAGATGGAGGTTCTGGCGAAAAATTAATTGAGAAGTTTAGCGAGCTAAACGCCGAAGGGCAAAGCCCTCACGTCAGTCAATTAAGTTGAAGTCAGGTTCATAACATTTTGGTTTTCATCGAAAAGAAAATTTATACAAGCTCTAAGGCTAGTTAATTGTTATCAATAAACTAACCTCAGAATAAAAAAACTATAGAAACTTAATATTATATACCTAATAAAAACGAATTTATTATGGAGTTTGAGAAAATCAAAGAACTCATTAAGTTGATTCAGAAAAGCAAAATCAGCGAGTTTAAGTATGAAGACGAGTCTTCTAAAATTTGTATTCGTACCAAAAGTTATTCTGCACAAAAAGAGGTGATTGTACAACCTTCTGTAATGCAAGGTATGCAACAAGTACCTAATTTAGCTGCGGCACCTGTAGCTCCTGCTGTAGCCGCTAATGCTGTAGCACCTGCTGCAACGACAGAAAGCGCACCGGCAGAAGAAACAACGAATTACATTGAAATCAAATCGCCAATGGTTGGAACATTCTACCGATCTGCGACGCCAGAAAAGCCTTCTTTTGTGAAAGTTGGAGATTCTATTGGTAACGATGATACGGTTTGTTTGATTGAAGCAATGAAGTTGTTTAACGAGGTGAAAGCTGAGGTAGAAGGACGTATTGTAAAAGTAATGGTAGAAGATGCTAGCCCTGTTGAATATGGACAAGTATTGTTCTTGGTGGAGCCTGCTTAAACTAGAAAACTGATGTTAGGTAGAATTTTTTGAGCGCACTATTTAAACTTGTCTTTGCTTATTTTCGCACTTCTCTAATTTTTAATGCTGAACGTTTAATGTTGTTATATAATAAAGTATTAAACATTAAAAAATAAGTATTAAACATATAATCAAGGGCTTAAATGATATGTGAAGACTTGGCAATCTAATAAATTTTGTACGTAACATAAGTTAAAATCTTAGATAACGTGATATAGGGATTGAATTTTGGGCTTTGTTGTACCAACAATAAAGTGAAACCTAAGTATACCTATCAAGAACGAATTCTATTAAAGTTCTAATCAAAAACAAATAATATGTTCAAGAAAATATTAATTGCCAATAGAGGCGAGATAGCTTTGCGTGTTATTAGAACATGTAAAGAAATGGGCATCAAAACTGTTGCTATTTATTCAACAGCAGATGCTGATAGTCTACATGTGCGCTTCGCTGATGAAGCGGTATGTGTCGGACCTCCTGCAAGTAATTTGTCGTACTTAAACATTCCAAATATTATGGCTGCGGTAGAAATTACCAATGCCGATGCGGTTCATCCTGGATATGGTTTTCTTGCTGAGAATGCTGAATTTGCAGAGATTTGCGCACAAAGTGAAGTAAAATTCATTGGACCAGATCCTGATCACATTCGCAAGATGGGAGACAAAATTACTGCTAAAGCAACCATGATAAAAGCAGGTGTACCTGTTATTCCTGGTTCTGATGGATTGATAAAAACCATTGATGATGCTAGAGTAATTGCATTAGAAGTTGGTTATCCGATCATGCTAAAAGCTACGGCTGGTGGTGGTGGTAAAGGGATGCGTTTGGTTTGGGACGAAAGCGAATTGGAATCCAGTTTGAATTCGGCTCAAAATGAAGCTAGATCTGCTTTTGGTAATGATGGTATGTACATTGAGAAATTTGTAGAGGAGCCACGTCATATTGAAATTCAGATTGCTGGAGATCAACATGGACAGGTTTGTCATCTTTCAGAACGTGAATGTTCTATACAGCGTCGTCATCAAAAGTTATTAGAAGAATCACCTTCTCCTTATTTGACGGATGAATTGCGTGAAAAAATGGGTGCTGCTGCTATTGCTGCTGGACAAGCCATCGGTTACGAAGGAGTTGGAACGGTAGAGTTTTTGGTAGACAAGCATCATAACTTCTTCTTTATGGAGATGAATACTCGTATTCAAGTAGAGCATACGGTAACAGAGGAAGTGATTGATTACGATTTGATTCGTGAACAAATCAAGATTGCTGCTGGAGAAAAAATGTCTGGAGAAAATTATTATCCAACCATGCATGCAATTGAGTGTCGTATCAATGCGGAAGATCCGTTTATGAACTTCCGTCCTTGCCCAGGAAAGATCAGCTCTTTCCATAGTTCTAAAGGACATGGAATTCGTGTCGATACGCATGTTTATGCAGGTTATACGATTTCTCCTTATTATGATTCTATGATTGCAAAGTTAATTTGTAAAGCTAGAACAAGAGAAGAGTGTATCAGCAAAATGCGTCGTGCATTGGATGAATTTATTGTAGAGGGTATCAAAACAACGGTTCCTTTCCATCGTATGTTGATGGACAATGAGGACTTTATTTCTGGTAATTTCACAACGAAATTTATTGATTCAATGGATTTGACGAAATTGAAACCAAAAGAAGATTAATTTCTTTTTATAAGATAAGCGTAAAATATAAGGGAGTCTAATCGTATTGGTTAGACTCTTTTTGTTTTTGTAGGCTCTTAATGCGAATCAAGCGCTAAAATTAGGTCTGATAAATAAAAAAGGCGAATAAAGGCTTCACAAGAATGTTTCATGTTGAATTTTTAATGATGAATGCTCTATCGCATAAAAAACATTAAAATTCAGCATTTAGCATTCAACATTTAAAAAGTAGGCTTGTAAAATGAGATAAGCCTGTTTTAAATGTACGATTTATTGATTTTTAGCCCTTGATTCGCATTCTTATAAGGTTTACTTGATTTGTGATAATGATCATTCACTAGCTCTAATTGGTATTGCATTTGCAACTAACTCCTTTATGATGAAATACTTCCTATACCTCTCCTTATTAATCGTTTGTGTTCCTTCTTTCTTATTCGGGCAAACGAACTCCAAAGATGCCATTGCAAATTTGGACAGCCTTGGCGTCTTGGCTTATTATCAAGAAGATTATCGGCAAGCAACTTATTTTTGGGAGCAGATGAAGGCAATAATCGAGCAAAATGATTTAGAAAAAGACTATTTGGGTGCCCTCCAATACCTTGCTACATTATACCTAGAAACTGAAAAATATGTAGCCGCAGAGGCTTTGTATTTAAAGATTTCTACACTTCAAAAAGAACTAAAAGGAAGCGATAACCTTTTTTACATTCAATGTATTGGACAGTTAGGCTATTGTTATTATGGGATGGGACGTTATGAAATAGCTGAAAAAAAATATTTAGAAGCTCTAAAAATTGCACGTACTATTTTAGAAAACGTTGCGCCTACTTATTCTAGTTTGCTTAATAATCTAGGCTTGCTTTACAACACGACAGGACGTTATGAAGAAGCAGAACAGCTTTATTTGGAAGTGGTTGAAATTGATCGAAAAAGTAATAATGGGCATTATTATGCTACAAGTCTTAATAATTTAGCGGTTTTGTATCAAGAAATGGGACGTTATGAAGCCGCAAAAAAACTGTATTTACAGTCGCAGGAGCTTAGAAAGAATATATATGGAATAGAGCATGTTAATTATGCTTTGGGCTTAAATAATATTGGCAATTTATACGAAGCTATGAATCAAAATCTTTTAGCAGAGGCGTATTACAAAGATGTCCGAAAAATATTGAGTCCCCACAGCCCACATTATGTCTATAGTCTAAATGCTTCTGCTAAATTGTATTTTAAGCAAAAAAAATATACTGAAGCAGAGGATTTGTGGTTACAAGTATTAAAAAATAGCCAAACTCAACTGGGCGAAAAACATCCTTCAACGGCTCTACATTGGGATCAGTTGGCTAAAGTATATTTGGCGAAAGGTGAACTCAGTAAAGCCTTGGATTACTGTAAAAATGGATTGTTGGCAAATACACCAGCACTAAAAGTTGCTGATTTTGTAGCTTGGAAACAATTGGATACGGTTACTTATTATAGTAATGAACGAGCAAGCAGTTCTTTATCGACACTACTCGAAATATTTAAAGAACGTTGTAGCAAAGCAAAGCTGCAAAAAAGATGGGAAGAATACTTTTTGATCAGCAAGATTGCAATGCGATTGAATGAGCGGATTCGAAATGACTTTACAAGTAATGCTAATAAATTAAGAATTTTAGAAAAAAATATCTCCAGTTTGGGATGTGGAATTCATGCGGCTACTTTTTTGGGTGGTAGCGATTATTATCAACAAGCCTTTGCTTTTGCAGAACAAAACAAATCAATCTTATTGATCGAAGCACTAAAGGGGCAAGAGGCTCGTGCTTTGGGTGATTTGCCCGACTCTTTAGCGCTCTTAGAATCAAACTTACAACAGGAACAAGAACGCTTGTTGAAGAAAAAAATACTTGTCAAAACCAAAGAAGAAAGAATCGCTTTGGCAACAGAAAGCAATCAATTGAACTTCAAAATAAATCGCTTTGTTGCTTCCCTTCAAGATCAATATCCTCAATATCACCAATTGAAGTATAACAATACAACAGTCAGTGCCCAAGAAATTCAAAGCTTATTAGATCCTAAAGCCCTTTTGTTGGAGTATTTTATTCTAGAGGATTCAAGTTATCTTTTTGCAATTTCTAAAGAGAAGATAGATATTATAAGTATTCCACATTCGAAAATTAAGTTGAATGAATACATCAATAGTTTGAGGTTGTCTTTGAGTGATTATGCTCTGATAGATGAATCGCCTAAGGAAGCTAACCTTTTGTATATAAAATCTGCGAGGTGGTTGTACCAAGAATTAGTAGAAAAAGCCTTAAAAAACAAGGAAATAAAAGATCTTATTATAGTAACCGATGGCGCTTTGGGGCATATTCCTTTTGAGGTTTTTCTGACCAAGGCAGCAGTACAAAAAGGAGCGAATTATAAGACCTTAGATTATTTAGTGAGGGATTATAACATCAGTTACAGCTATTCTGCCAGCCTTTGGAAAGAGAATTTAAAACAATCCAAATCGTCTTTACAGCCCTTGTATCCACAACAAATTCTAGGCTTTGCAGGTAGTTATCCCAAGCCTCAACATAGTTTATTTAATTTACGTTCTGAAACTATTTGTTCGATTCGAGGCGCTTTAGAAGATTTACCCGCAGCAACGAAAGAAGTAAAATCTTTATCTAAAATGTTTTACGGTCAATTTTTGACAGGAGTTGAGGCTAGTGAAGCCAATTTTAAAAGACTAGCCCCTCAATATAGTGTGATTCACTTAGCAATGCATGGCGTGTCGAATGAAGCAGCGCCAATTTTGTCTTCCTTGGCATTTTCAGAAGATTATCAAAGGGCAGAAGATAATTTTTTGCAAGCTTATGAGATTGCTCAATTGCCACTTCAAGCCAACCTAGTTGTTTTATCTGCTTGTGAGACAGGTTATGGAAAATTTCAGCAAGGAGAAGGTGTTATTTCTTTAGCCCGTTCTTTTATGTATGCAGGTGTTCCTTCTTTGGTGGTTAGTTTATGGCAAGTGAACGATCAGGCGACGGCAATTATTATGCGTTTATTTTATCAGAACTTAGCAAAAGGTATGTCTAAATCAATGGCTTTGCGCACCGCAAAACTAAGCTATTTAGAATTGTTTGAGGGAATGGCAGTACATCCTGCTCTTTGGTCAGCATTCATACACGTAGGAGATAGTGCAGCGATAGAATTAGAAGTTAAGCGGCAATGGTATTGGTGGTTAATTGGTGGACTTGCGGTTCTTTTTTTAGTAATTATTGGATACAGGCAATATCGCAAGAAGAAGAAGAACGGTTTATAGACTTAGTTTTTGATTTTTTATATTAAATTGTAGGCGTTTAAGGAAAAACGGTCCACTGCCTGTTTCTACTCAAAGAAATAAGATAATTCGTTCTTTGACAAATTGTGTGCTAATAAGTTAAATCACTTTTCTATTAGACAGTATGGGTCGTGAGTTTTAAGTAGAAAGTCGTCTATTTTATTTTGATAATAAACGACTTACGACTTTCTACTTAAAACTTATATCCAATTCATAACTGTTAGAAGATAGCCTATGTTTTAAACTCCACATGATTTGCAAAAGAACCAGATAATTTATATAATCACTACAAAAATCCCTTTTTGAGGATACTAAGGACCATTTATGTATCGTAAGAAACCACAGATATACCTCTATTTTTGCCTGTTTTTTTTAGTAGACAGTTTTGTTGCTCAGAGCCAATCTTATTTGGTTCAGACAGAACAGTTATCCATAGAAGACGGGCTGTCCAATCGTTTTGTACGTTCTATTGTGCAAGATAGCAAGGGCTTTATGTGGTTTGGGACTAAGAATGGCCTGAACCGTTATGATGGATATAATTTCAAGTTGTTTGCAGAACGAAACTCCGAGATACAGAGTAATTTTATTGACAAGGTATTTGAAGACGCAGATAGCAATATTTGGGTTGGACATGCGATGAAAGATGAAGGAACAGAATCCTTTGCAGCAGTTGATGTATTGAATATTAATACCTTTAAAATCCAACCTTTAGAAACTTATTTGGGAACAAAACTACCTTTTCGAGTACAAGATATTTATGAAATCTATGCGAGTCCTGAAAATAAAGATCTGTACATTACTACAAAAAAAGGAAAGGTTTATATCTATAAAGGACAGAAGCAGTTTGAATTATTGTACGAGCATAAAACTAGCACTACTGTACGAGCACTTTTCTTGGGAGAATCCTACAACTGGTTGTATTGTGGGCATGAATTAATTGCTTTGGACAAGTTAGGTAAGCTAAAACAAAGGCAGCTGCTTGAAGTAGATAAATCATATCGTTGTAATTTTATAACAGAAGAAAATTCGAAAGGGGTTTGGTTAGAAACCAACGACAGATACCGTTTGTATGACTTGTTTTATTGGGAGGCATCGACGAATGTATTAGAAAAAGAT
The DNA here is from genome assembly GCA_937942475.1 of uncultured Aureispira sp. Lineage (GTDB taxonomy): Bacteria > Bacteroidota > Bacteroidia > Chitinophagales > Saprospiraceae > Aureispira. The sequence goes on along the minus strand of CALDEP010000349.1, from coordinate 1,190 downwards.
AGACCATTTAAGTTCTTTGATACAGAGATGGATATTGGGGTCAATGCAAGGTTTCGGTATAGAAAAAAAACAAAGACTTATCTATATCAAGACCGAGGTGCCTTTCATGTTTTTGATGCGGATCAAGAGGAAGTCTATAGTAAATCGTTTTTAGAGAACAAACATTTTATTCGTGCAGTATATGTTGATCGACAAGAGAATATTTGGATAGGAGCGGTAGCAGAGGGGGTTATTAAAGTTAGTTATCAAAAAAATAAATTTAAGCCTTATTTGCCCACTATTTCTACTCGTTCTGTAGCCGAATTACTTGGAGATAGTATTTTACTTTTAAATAGTTATGGTGGGCAATATGCTTATAATATCATAACAAATGAAAAAAAATTACTAGATACATTGCCCTATTTAGATGCCTCAGAGAGTCGAGATGGAAAGTATATTTGGTTGAGTTCACCTACCGCACAAGCCCATAGATTAGAGAAAAAAGCCCCTTTTAAGACAAAATTATATAGATATAAAAAAGAGAATAAAACAAAAAATAATTCAATTGCTCGTTTAGCGGAATCTTGGTCGATTTACGAAGACGTGAATGGGCAAACATGGATTGGAACCATAAATGGACTCTGTTCTATTAAAAAAGGAGCAGATTCAATCTCTGTATTTAAGGAGTATGGAAATTGTCCAGAATTAGGAACAGCTGTTATTAATTGTATGTATGGAAATAAACAAGGGCTTTGGCTAGGAACGTCAGAGGGCTTATATTTGATGCATCTAAAAACAGGAACATTTCAACGATATAGTAAGGAAATGCAGGCTCCTTATAACTTGCCTTACAATCATATCCAGCATATTTTTGAAGATAAAAAAGGTTTCTTTTGGTTATCAACTAGGGGAGGAGGGGTGCTTAAATTAGAGCTTGAAACAGGCGTTTCTAGACAATTTACAACAAAAGATGGCTTGTCTCATAATGTGGTTTATGCGGTACTGGAAGATGCATACGGGTATTTTTGGATGAGTAGTGATTATGGTTTAATGCGGATGAACCCTCAAAATAATGTGATCAATACTTATTTAACAGAAGACGGAATTTTGCATAAAGAATTTAATCGAAAATCAGCTTACAAGGCGTCTAATGGAATGCTTTATTTTGGAGGATTGTCAGGAATAGTAGGCTTTGATCCAGCAGATTTTTT
>CALDEP010000348.1 GCA_937942475.1 uncultured Aureispira sp. | reverse complement strand
TTAAGAACAACTCTTTGTCATTAATTGGGCGGTATAGAGTTGTTGTTGAATTTTTCATCTTGGGTTATTTTAAATATAAAAACGCTATAAAAGTGAATTCATAATACACTAGGAGTGTCTAAATAGTTCCTTGCTTATTATTATTATTATAAGAATCTGCTTACTTAATTTTACTTTTAGCCAACTGATATACAGCGTCTAAAATTTCTTCAGTTTCAAAACATCGGGTAGGTAAGATGTAGGTTTGGTTTGCGGTGACAAAAATCCAAAGAAAATTTTCATCTTTCTCTACTTTTTTGAATGCATCCCAATTTAAAGTAGCTTCTACCGTTGCAGATTTAACACTTACGGATTCTTCTGAAAATGTATAGACAGAATGGTCAAAATCATCCTTTTTTTGCTTGTAAATATTCTTAGCATTAGATCCAGGTATAAATTTCCAAACAAAGAAAAGTACCCCAATAAATACGCCTACACGCACGAAATCACTCCAAGGAGCGCCCGTTTGTAGCATATTATAAGTATTCAATAGGATTAATGGAACCCCGATATAGAAAAAATATTTTAAGTATTTGAATTGCTTGATAAAGCTTTGTTTAACAAAGATTTTTAATTCCTCTTGAGTGACATTGGTGGTAATAATAATTGGAAGTTGCATAAAGGTTTGTGGGTTTAGTTTTCTAAAAAAAAATTAAAAAAGCGTCTCAAAAATAGCGATCAAACGCTCTAGTTCTTCAAAGGTATTATAATGCGCCATACTCACTCGCACTACGCCGCCTTGCTGGTCTAAATCTAGTGATTTGGTAATGCCTTTAGCATAAAAATCACCTGTTTTGATGCCGATATTATTGGCAGCGACTTTTGCATCAATATCAGGACTGTACCTGCCTTCGACTACAAAAGCAATCGTGCAAACACGAATATCTTTGTTGGCGCTGGTTTCGCCAATAATTTGCACACTTTCTTTGCTGTTTAGAAAATCCAATAAACGCTGCGCCAAGGCTTCCTCATGTGCATCAAATAAATCATAGGCAAATTGCATTTGTTCTCTAACTGGACGACTAGCCTCCATGCCGTGGTGTTGTGCAACGGCTTGTAAATAGTCAGAAATACCATTTAGCGCATAAGTTAGTTCATAATTAGGACCGCCTGGTTGGAATTTATAAGGCAAATCATCATTTGCAATAAACATATGATTAATCCCTGGCAAACGCAATAAGTGGGCTTCTTTGCCATACAAAACACCAAGGTGTGGACCAAAAACCTTGTAAATACTATAGACATAGAAATCGGCATCCAAGTCTTGTACATCTGGCAAACGATGTGGCGCATAGGCAACGCCATCTACAAAAGAAAGAGCTCCTTGACTATGAATGTAAGCATTAAATTCCTTGGCAGGATGGATGGTTCCAAAGATATTAGAGACATGACAGTAGGCAACTAGCTTTGTTTTTTCTGTCATTAATTTTTTAAGATCTTCCAATTCTAGTTGAAAGGTTTCCTTGTTAAATTCCCATGTTTTTATGACAATACCTTGCTCTGCTAGGTTCTTCCAAGGGCTAATGTTGGCTTCGTGGTCTGCATTTGTAATAATAATTTCATCACCAGCGTTTAAGGTTTTTCCAATGACAATAGAAAATAGACGAATTAGAGCTGTTGAAGAACCACCAATTACGGCTTCATGCGCTAGTTTTGCGTTGAGTGTTTGGGCGATTTGAGCACTGCCACTGTTCACGCGTTCTTTTGCTTGTACAGAAACACTATAAGTTCCACCCATTTGAACATCTGAAGTCATGTAGTATTCTGTGACTTTATCCATGACTCGTTTTAGGGTTTGAGAACCACCAGCATTATCAAAAAAGACATAATCCTCTCTTAAAGAAGGATATTCATTGCGAATAAAATCTAAATCCAGTTTCATTTTTATTGAATATATAGACTTTATCACGAATTTCTTCATACGCCAAAATAGCATTTTCCCATTTCTTATCCCTTCAAAAAACACCTACCGATTGGTAGGCTTATTTTTGGAAGCTCAACAAATGAAAAAATCAGTATTTTGTCTTCTTACAAATTAATTCCTGCTAAAGTCTATTAAAGATGTTCGAAATTGAGTATTTTTTTGTTTAAAAACTAACTCAATATAAAAAACATCCTCTTTTATTACTACTTAAAACTAGATTTATTTATGCCTAAAAAACTAAAAATTTAGATTAAAATTTACTTGGACTAACTTGTTATCAAATAATACCCACATTTCAAATAAGCGCCTTCTGGAAAACTGATGGGATGATCAATATCATGGTAGGTTTTTTCTTGAATTTGAAAACGACGACCACTACTTTTTAGCGTATTCTCAACCGTTTCAAAAAAGTCCGTTGCCTTGATTCTGGCCGTACAAGAAGCCAAGACCAACAAACCGCCTTTGGGAACCAATTGAATGCCTAGAGCCGCTAAACGTTTGTAACTGTTTTTTGCGCCCTCTACTTCTATTTCTTTCTTGGCAAAAGAGGGAGGATCAATCACCACAATATCGTATTTTTTGCCTTGCTGAATTAAATCTTCTAAGGCTTTGAAGGCATCCAGCGCAATCGTAATGTGCTTTCCATTATGTGGATTTAAGGCAGCATTTTGTTCTGCCATGACCAGTGCCTTTGCACTAATATCAATACTAGCCACTTCTGTCGCTCCTTTCGCCAAAGCGTGTACCGAAAAACCACCTGCATAAGCAAACACATCAAGCACAGTTTTGCCTTTGGATAGGTTGCCGATTTTTAGACGATTGTGGCGATGATCTAAGAAATAGCCTGTTTTGTGTCCATGAATAACATTGGCAGAAAAAGCGATGCCGTGTTCTTTAAACACAACGACTTCTTCCTCTAAGGTACCATACAACACTTGTCCATCTACCAAGCCTAGATTGTTGGGGTTTTGTTGTAATAAACGACTCATGCGCAGCACCATCGTAGAACATTGGCTAATTTCCAGTAAAGTCGGAAGAATTTCATTCAAATAAGGAAACCAAATAGCCGAATAAAGTTTGACGACAATAATGTGTTTGTAAACATCAGCAATCAAGCTAGGCAAGCCGTCATTTTCACCATAAACCAAGCGATAACTATTGGTATCGGTGGCTAGGAGAGGCGCCCGTTTTTCATAAGCCGTTTTGATTTTATCACGAAACCAATCTGCATTAATCGTAGCCGATTGGTGTACTTGCAAGACTTTAATTCGGATCGGAGAGTCTGGGTCATACAAACCACAGGCTAAGAATTTATTCTTCTTATTATCATAAATAATTGCCAAATCTCCTGCTTTTCCAGCAGCGCTTTGTTTGGTAATCCCGCCATCAAAGATCCAAGGATGCCCTTTCTTTACCATGCGTTCTGCGGCAGGTTTGAGTTTAATAGCTAGGCGGTCAATTTTAGGTGTCGAAAATGTCTTCATAAGATTCATGCATCCGTTTTGGAAAGTGACTGTTTAATATCGTCCAAAGGTAAGGAAGTAAATTCATTTAGCGAATTGATGTTACGCAAAAAAATGATCAGGTTGATAAAAGACGAAAACTTAGGTGTGCGCTAATTTTTAATGCTTAATTTTGAATGTTTTTTTCTGCTAGAAAGCATTTAACATTCAAAATTAAGCATTGAACAGAAATAAAATTTAGACAGGCTCTAATACAGAAACATTGATTTTTTATCTACTTAATTTTTTTCAAAGCTGCTTTTATGGCTTGATAAGAAGAGCTTGAAAATTTTAATTGCTCAACAATGCCATCGGATGAATTTGCCTTGGCAGAAGCCAAAACAGGTTGTTGGTTTTTTTCACCAAAAGCAATAATTTGAACCGCTTCATTCTTTGGTAAATCAGAAAAACTAATTTGATTTCCTTCTCTTTTTCCTGTAAGAATGATTTTAGATTTTTGGAGCATCAACTTTACTTCTACCAAAAAATTAGGCGCTACATTGACCACTAAATTAACAGGATTTGGACTGTCAATTTCTTTTGCAGCAGCAATCCAACCCAATTTACTAATGTTAAAAATATGATACTTGGATTCTAAGTGATCAATATGACTAATTTTTTGAGCCGCTAATTTAGGATATTTCTTGCCTAGAATATGGATGTAATTTAGATCTTTTTTGTACTTAGGATCTGCCTGGTGTACATGAAAGATATATTGTCCTTGCATCGCCTGAGCTTGCCCATCCACAAGATGTGGTTTACAAGCAGGATATTTTTGCATGACTTTAAGAATCCTTTTTTGAAAAGCAGTACTTATTTTTTCTTCAAAAACTACCTTTTCTATTTTTCCCTTGGTATTAATCGTATAGTCTAGGTGCAAATGTTGTTGGTTGTCCCAAAGTTCTTGCTCTTCGTTTTCTTTGTTAATTACTAAATTTTTATTCTCCCAAGCCTCAATGGAGCTTTCATCTGCAAACCGTGTTGCTTTGTACAAGCCCGTTTTTAGGCGATGATTAAACAATCTAGGCTGATCAAATTTTATCGCAGTCCAAGCTTGAGGATGACCACTCCAAAGGCTAATTTCTGGAACCGCTTTTTCTCTCTTGAAATGAATTCTCAAATCATGTTTTGGAGAAATACTTAGATCATTCATACCCTGTTTGGCTTCTAAGTGAATCACTTTACTAGCTGCCAATAAGTGATGGTCCAAACTGGTATTGGAAATATTTTGTGCCAAAGCATCTGAAGGATTGTTGTATTCTTTCAGATACAGATCAATTATTGTATTACTTCCCTTTGCGATAAAGGCTTTAGCAGGAACGTAAACAATAAAATCCTTCTTGCCAAACACTAAGGTATCTCTACTATTATCAATCGTAAATTTAATAGGTTCAACATCAATAGATTCATAAGAAAATGGCTTTAATCCACGATTTGTACCAGAGCCTTCTATTGGATTTTCAGGCTTTTTATCTTTACAAGAGAAGAGCAAAAAGCTTGCAGTCAGTATAATGAAAATAGTCTTTTGCATAAATGATAGAGTTAGTATAAATTAGAGTAGTGTGTATGCCTAATACAAATAGAGTGCTAAAAAAAATATTTTTAGAGAAAGAAGTGTTGGAAGTCTCTTTTTTCTTAGAAAGGGAAGGCGTATTTAAGAATATGGTTCTTTTGGAAACTTCTCACGTAATAAATCGTGTGGAGTTTAAAAGATAGGTTATCTTTTAACAGCCATGAATTGGACATAAGTTTTAAGTTGTTTATTACCAAAATAAAATAGACGACTTCCTACTTAAAACTTAGGATTCATACCGTCTAATAAAAAAAGTGTTTTAAACTATTATCACAACTCATTCAACCAACGTAGAAACTATTTACTGCGTCTTTACGTTCGTTAAGAGAGCTGAGAAGTTTGTCAAAGAACTAAGAATTTTAAACGGGAATATTTTTTTTTAGTTGCTCCAAAATATGAAATGTTGCAGGACAATACAAAAGATTCTTAGCATGATAACTTAGATTTTTGGAAAAATTAACATCTGTATGTGGATATTCTCTACAAGCTTTAGGGCGAAATTCATAAATAGAACATTTTTTATCCTCCATTAAGAAGGAGCAAGGCGTCTGTTGAAACACCGTGTCTTGGTCTTCGTCTATGGTCAGATATTGCTTTTTAAATTCAGCTAAAGAAAGCCCAATTTTTTTTGAGATGCGTTGTGCATCTGTCTTGTTGACAATCGGAGGTAAGCCAGAGCAACAGCCTGCACAGTCTAGGCAGTCAATATTTTGAAAGACTTTTTCATGTGTATCTGCTGCAAATTGATCTAAACGTTTGCCACGATGTTGGCTTAGTTTTTTGGTGAATTTTTTCAGAGCTTTTTGCGCTCCATCTTTTTTGTTTTTCCAACTTTGAATAGGATCTTCCATAGATGACTGATAAGAATTAGCTTGAATGTAACAATAGTTCGGTGCTTTTTTTATTTTTGTTTAGAAATTAAAAAACACCGAATTGTTAATGTAATAGAAAAGGTCAAAATAGCTGCCAACAAGTTATTACTTTCTAACAAATACTTCGTAATTTTTCCTGTTCAAATAGAGATTACTACAAATCCACCTCTAAAAACAAACCTTTCTATGCGCTTAATACTTTTTATTGCTGGACTTATTATTCAGGTACCTATTGGTTGGCATTTTTATACTTATAATGAAGCTGAAACAGAAACTAAGTCCGAGCCTCAAACGGAAATGTTAGTCATAGAGGATTTAGATACAAGGATTGTTCCTGCTGCGAATCAATTTCACAAGTATGCTGATTTTTTGAAAGGCAAACGGCTAGGTTTGGTGGTCAATCACACGTCTGTTGTTGGGCAAAGTCACTTGGTAGACAGTTTGTTAGAGATGGGTTTTGATATTAAAAAAATATTTGCTCCAGAACACGGTTTTAGAGGGAAAGCAGATGCAGGAGAAAAGCTCAAAGATGGCGTTGATCGTCGAACAAATATTCCAATTGTCTCTTTGTATGGAAAAAATAGAAAGCCAAGTTCCGAGCAATTTAAAGGTCTAGATTTGGTCTTGTTTGACATTCAAGATGTAGGTCTTCGTTTTTATACCTACACTTCTACGATGACTTATGTGATGGAAGCTTGTGCCGAAAATAAGTTGCCTTTATTGATTTTAGATCGCCCGAATCCCAATGGGCATTATGTGGATGGACCTGTCTTGGAAGCCGCTCAAAAGAGTTTTGTTGGTTTGCATCCTGTGCCAATTGTACATGGTTTGACGGTGGCAGAATATGCGCATATGATTAATGAAGAAGGTTGGTTAGAGGATGGTGTTAAATGTGAATTGTACCATGTTGAATGTTTGAATTATAACCATACTAAATTCTATGCATTGCCAGTTCCTCCTTCGCCTAATTTGCCGAATATGAAGAGCATTTATTTATACCCTTCTTTATGTTGGTTTGAGGGGACAACCGTTAGTGTGGGGAGAGGAACCAATAAGCAATTTCAAGTGTTTGGTCAGCCGAGTTGTACGGTAGGCGATTATAATTTTAAGCCAAAACCAAGAGAAGGCGCTCGCAAACCAAAGCACAATGGAGAACAATGCAAAGGCTATGATTTAAGTCAACTGACCTTGGAAGAACTCCAACAGAAAAAACGCCTTAACCTAAGTTATATCGTTGATTTTTATCAAAATTTAGATAAAGAAAAACAAGCTGTTTTTTTTAATAAAAACAACTTTTTTGACAAATTAGTAGGAACCGACCAACTTCAAGCACAGCTCAAAGAAGGCAAGAGCATTGCAGCAATTCAAGAGAGTTGGCAAGCTGATTTGGAGGCTTACAAAAAGTTGCGAAAGAAATATTTGTTGTATAAAGATTTTGAATAAAACCGCCTCCTTTTTTCTTGAAAATAGACTAAATCTCTTGCATTTTTCGGATTTGACTCAAAAGCACTTTCTTAGGGGTAAGAGGGATGGCTGCTAACATCATTTTTTGCCCAAAAGTCAGTCCAGAAATAACCTCCAATTTACCTGCTATCATAGCATTGTACCCATCTAAAGCAACCGATCTTGCACTAGCTGCTTTTGCAAATAAATCTGTTTTATCCATCCCTGATGTATTGGCGAATTCTGTTTCTGTTGCACCAGGAAGCAAGGCGGTTACAGTGATTTTAGTATCATGCAATTCTTCTGCAATCGCATTACTAAAAGAAGTAACATAGGCTTTTGTAGCATAATAAACCGCTTGCAAAGGACCTGGTAATAGAGATGCTGTAGAAGAAACGTTTAAAATCTTTCCTTTATTATCAGCCACAAAATCTGGCAAAAAATAGCGCGTCAAAGACGTTAAGGCAACTATATTTAAGTTGATCATTGCCAAATCTTGCTCCCATGCTCTTTCGTGAAACTTGCCTCGACCTCCAAAACCAGCATTATTGATTAAGTAGTCTACTTTAATGTCATCATTTTTTACTACGTTGTAAATTTCCAGCGTTGAATTGGCTTCTGTTAAATCTTTGACAATGAGCTTCACTTTTATAGAATATTTTTCTTCCAATTCAGCTTTCAATTGCTTTAATTTATCTTCACTTCTTGCGATGAGAATCAAATCGCCTCCTTTTTCGGCATGAATAAAGGCGAGTTCTTTTCCAATGCCACTAGATGCTCCTGTGATTAAAGCTACTTTTTTCATGATAATTTTTATGTTAATACCTCGTGTTACGCATAAAACCAATTAGGCTGCTTAACATTAAGAAAATAGCTTGCCAAATAGGTTTTAATGTTGAATTTTGAATGCCTTATTTTCATCGAAAAGGCATTAAACATTCAAAATTAAGCATTCAGCATTAAAATCGTATTTTTTAAGTAAAAAAAAGTTTAATATTTCTTAAAATGTTCTTGCGTAAATCAGTTAATAATAAGACAAAGATAAGAGCAATAAGGAAGTGCTGTTTACTGAAACAACTCAAAATCGACTGATCAAAACAAGTCAAAAAAGAGCGAAACAAAGTTTAAACTCCAAATTGTTCTAAATGGTGTATATGATGCTTGTAAATTCCCCAACTGCGTTCTTGTGGCGACATTTTCCCAAACAAAGTATGCTCAATACTACCTGTATTGCTAACAAAAGTGGCTAAAGAATCTAAAAAGCGTTGTTTTTCGGTATCAAAATCTTTCTGACTACTCATAACATATTGTTGGTGGGTAGGAGAACCTTTAGGATAAGGCTTGTCGTTTAGAACCGATTTTTTGATAAAGCCTTTAAATAGTTTTAAAAAGAAAGGTGTGTTTTCTAATGCCTTTCCATTACAAACCTCTTGAACTTCTGTACAATGTGCAAACATTTGTGCCGCATTCATCTTGCCCCAAAGTGGCTGGCTATTGGCTTCGATTTTTTGGAATCTAGCTTTCAAGCTTTCGTATGTTTTAGGCTCAAAAATGTTTGGTTTTTCAGTAGTTGTCATACTTGTTTTGTGATTCTTGTTACTAGGTTATGAATAATGGTATAAATAGGCTAATAAAACATGTTGTAATATTACGAATATAAGCAAAATAGTAAAAGTCAAAGGAGTATGAAGACTTGATTTTTGAGCTTATTTTTTTTTAGGAATTTTTTTATCTATAAATAAGCCTTTAAAATCAAGTAATAATGGTGTTTAAAGTTTTTTTATACTCTATAAAGACTTAAACACGTCCTTTTTATTCTATGGAAAAAAGTCGTTTTTTGTAAATGGCAAAATCTGTTCTATTTATTGAAGGGAAGAACTGCAATGTTTTTTGAAAAAATAAACGCTTTTTTGTCGTTTTTTGCGTAAGTTTGCAGTGCAGAAATACTTCTTTTTCAACCCCAAATAGAAAGTTTTGCTAAATATGGAAACTAGTCCCCAGCTAGTATTTAATGTAAAAAAATATTCAGTTAATATATTTGTTCAGAATGAGTTTATGAAAAACCATTCACTTTAGTAAGTGACCTCTTAAATTAGGGGTGAAACAAGGTCTTAATTGCAGTGATTTTATTACTAAACAAAGCAAGATCAAAGTTTTTCTATTTGCCTTAATTTTGAGTATTTTACACTAATCAGAGTCAAGGTACACCACACCCTCACTTGATTCATCTATTAAAATGGTAAGATCGATAGGACTAATAGTCTACATGTCTTATTAATTGATTGCCACTTCTTAAAAAAACGTACAAAAATTATGAGATTAACATTAATGCTCGCCTTTTTGTTTGTTACTGTAGTTACCTACGCTCAGCTGACGGTCCAGAATGGATTTACAGCACAGCAGCTTGGGAATAACTTAGCAGGAGCAAACATTAACATTATTAATCCAACCATTGTGGGGGATACAAGTCAGTATGGCTTGTTTAACTTTACAGGAACAGGTTTAGGATTATCTTCTGGTGTTATATTATCAACAGGAGACATCAACAATGCTGTAGGTCCTAACAGCAGTACAAGTACTTCTACAGGCTTTGGTCTGCCAGGTGATCCTGACTTAACAGCTTTGGCTGGATTTGGAACAGAAGATGCCGTCGTCTTCGAGTTTGAATTTGAGGTTCAAGGGGACGAACTCGAATTTAATTTTGTGTTCTTATCAGAAGAATACAATGAATTTGTCAATAGTGGATTTAACGATGTCTTTGCTTTTTACATCAGTGGACCAGGTATTGTTGGACAAGAAAACCTAGCGGTGGTACCAGGAACAACAACGCCTGTAACCATTAATAGTATTAACAATGGTTCTTTTTTCCAATTTTATAATGACAATGATGCAGCGGTAACCAATCAAGTTAATGTGGAATTTGATGGATTTACAACTTTAATGAAAGCAAGAAAAACGAATTTGACACCTTGTAATATTTACAAATTGTCTTTGCGTATTGCAGATGGTTCAGATGATCGTTTAGATTCAGGAGTTTTATTGCAAGAAAACTCTTTGGTATCAAACAGTATTGCTGTAAATCCTGCAACGGTTAGTGCCGATACAACTGCTTTAGAAGGCTGTATTCCTGCAACGTTTACGTTCAATCTAGGAGCAACAGCTTCTACAGATTTGAATATCCCAATTCGTTTGGGAGGAACGGCCTTAAATGGAGTGGATTATGCCTTTATAGATTCAATTATAACCATTCCAGCTGGACAAACAGCGTCTACGCTTATTATCAATGCTTTGGCAGATGGTATCGTAGAAGGAAGAGAAACAATCGAATTATATTATAGTCCTTCTTCTTGTGCACCAGAAGATACGGTCTTACTATATATAGATGATGCAACCTCTATTACCTTCGATGCTACAGGAACGAACTTAAACTGTAATGGCAATAGTTCGGGAAGCATAGGGATTAATATAACAGGAGGAGCGCCTCCCTATAACGTAACTTATATAGATACTGCCACAGGCGTATCGAATACCATTCCAGCAACTGCCTTACCGATTACAGGTTTGGATGCCACTTCTTATTTATTGCGTATTTCTGATCAATATGGATGTACAGCAGATGCAATTGTTGTTGGAGGAAGTTTTAATGCAGGACAAACGTTCTTGCCAGATGGAACTGGAGCATCTTATACTTCAGGTATTAGTATTGCTGGTTTTAACACAGGGCAAACTTTAAACTCGATCAATCAAATTAATTCAATTTGTGCGACAATGGAGCATTCCTACGCAAGTGATTTAACGATTGAATTGGTGGCACCAAGTGGTCAATCCATTCAATTAAAAAGTGTAGGAACAACAGGTACAGGGGTAAATACTTGTGACCTTGGAGAGCCCATTGCTTCTGGACCTACAGATGCTTGGAGTACTTCTAACACCCTTCCTGGAGTAGGATATCAATATTGTTGGACCAACACGCCAACTTATTCCACGATGTTTGCTGTCGTTTCGCCAGCACCTCCAGGACCACCGCCAACACATACCTTTACTACCTTGGCGGGTAACTCTTATACAGATTATTATTTGCCAGCAGGTTCTTATACACCACGTCAATCTTTCTTTGGCTTGTTAGGAACTACTTTAAACGGAAACTGGACTTTGAGAGTAACGGATAATTTCTCTCAAGACAATGGATATATTTTTGACTGGTCACTTAGTTTACAAACTGATTTACCAGATTCTATCGTCACACTAACAGAGCCACCAGCGCCTACCATGTCTCACACGACAACAGATCCAGCTTGTGGAATGGCGAATGGGGCAATTAATTTATCTGTCACTGGAAATGGTCCTTTTACTTATGTATGGTCAAATGCAGCGATAACAGAAGATTTAACCAATATAGCAGCAGGTTCTTATACCGTAACGATTACAGATGGAACAGGTTGTACCTTTGATTATACGGTTAACCTTTCTAATACAGGTGCTGTTACATTAAGCGCGGTTGTCACCAATGAATTGTGTACAGGAGCAAATGATGGTGCGATTGATTTGAGTGTAGGAGCAGGAACATTTACCTACTCATGGTCAAATGCAGCCGTAACCGAAGATTTAACAAACTTAACACCAGGAACGTACACGGTTACCGTTTCGGATGGTACTTGTATTGGTGTACAAAGTTATACGGTTAATGCAGCTAGCGCTATTGTAGTTTCTTCTTCTATTACCAATGAAAATTGTGGTGATCAAGAAGGAATTATCAACCTATCCTTACAAGGAGGGGCACTTCCATTTACCTATTTATGGTCAAATGGTGAAACAGGGCAAGATATAGATGATCTACAACAAGGAGATTATTTTGTAACCATTACAGATGCCAATAACTGTACTTCTATTGATACTTTTTTAGTCATCAATTTAGTAGGAAATTGTGTGCCGAGTTGTGATTTAGACATCACTAGTTTCTTAGCAGCCAATGAGAATTGTGCCGATGGAACGGGAGCCGTAGATATTACGGTATTCACGACAAGCGGTCCAATCACTTATGCCTGGTCAAATGGGGCTATGACACAAGATCTGAATAACCTATCCGCAAACTTATATGCGGTGACGGTGACAGATGCAATTGGTTGTACAGATACGATGAGCTTTAATATTATCAATCAAGCAAGTGGTTTGAGTATCACTTCTATGAATGTAACCAATGAGTTTTGTGGAAATGCTTTAGGTGCTGTAGATGCAACGATTGCAGGTGGTTCTTTGCCATATACTTATTTATGGTCGAATGGAGCAACAACACAAGATTTGACAAATGTTACAGCAGGCGCTTATAGCTTGACGGTAACGGATGGAAATGGTTGTCGTTATGTTGATAATGCAACAGTTACCAATAACTCAGGTGGTTTCATTCAAACCTTTGGAAATGCTGCCGATGAAGTTTGTTCAAATGGACAAGGTTCTATTGATATTTTGTTTAGCGGAGGATCAACACCTTACAGCTTTTCTTGGTCAAATGGAGCAACAACCGAAGATTTGATTGGCATTGGTGCTGGTACGTATACTTGTACTGTGACAGATGCTGCGGGTTGTATTATTGTAACGCCTAATTATGTTGTTAATAATAATGCAGGAACCTTAGCCTTTGGAAATGTTGATGTAGATGATGAAACTTGTGCCAATGCACAAGGAGAAATTACATTAGCAATAACTGGAGGTCAAATACCTTATACTTATCTTTGGAATACTGGAGCTGCTACATCTGCTTTGACTGGTTTGTCAGCAGGTACTTATATGGCAACGGTAACCGATGCGAATGGTTGTGCTATTTTCACGAACAGCTTGAACCTAGCCAATAACAGTGGTAATTTATCACTAGATGCTGTTCAAGCACTAGATGAAACTTGTGGAAGTGGAACAGGTAGTATCGACATTACGGTATCTGGAAATTCAGGACCATTGAGTTTTGCTTGGAGTAATAGTTCTTCTTCAGAAGATCTATCCAACTTATCAGCAGGAAATTATAATTGTACGATTACAGACTCTGTGGGTTGTGCTGTGTTTGCGAACGCAACCATCAACAACGATCCAGGAGCTTTAAATATTGATAATGTCATTATTAACGATGAAACATGTGGACAAGGCGATGGTTCTGTCGGCATCATCATTTCTGGTGCAAATGCACCTGCTACTTACTTATGGTCAAATAGCAGTGTGACACAAAACTTGTCAAACCTTCAAGGAGGTTTGTATACCGTTACAGTTACAGATGTAATTGGTTGTACGGTTACAGGAAATGCCAATGTTCAAAACAATACAGGAACATTAGCTTTGACAGGGCAAGTTGTTACGAATGAAATTTGTGGCAATGGAGCAGGTTCTATAGATATTACGGTAACTGGTGGAACAGCACCTGTGACTTTCTTATGGTCAAATGCTGCGACAACAGAAGATGTAACAGGATTATCATCAGGAACATACACTTGTACGATTACAGATGCTTCTGCTTGTGATTTGATTGCAGGACCTTATACTATTAATAATAGTACAGGAACATTAATACAAGGAACACACCTCGTAACAGATGAGATTTGTGGCAATGGACAAGGAGCAATTGATCTTACGGTAACTGGTGGAACAGCACCTGTGACTTACTTATGGTCAAATGCTGCAACAACAGAAGATATAACAGGATTATCATCAGGTACTTATACTTGTACGGTAAGTGATGCTTCTGGATGTTCTTTAGTGATCACAAGAATAGTAAATAACAATGCAGGTGGTTTAAGTATTGCAAGTGCTCTAGTGACAGACGAAAACTGTACAGATGGGGCAGGAGCAGTAGACATTACTATTGCAGGTGGAACACCAACTTATACTTATTTATGGTCAAATGCTGCTGTAACGGAAGATTTGACGGCGCTAAATGCAGGAGCATATAGTGTGACAGTAACGGATGCCAATGGTTGTGCTGTTTCAAATGCTTATGTAGTAAACAACAACTCTGCTAATTTCCAATTGGCTGGAATCAATGCGATCAATGAAAATTGTGGTGATGGAACTGGATCGATTGACGTCACCTTATCAGGAGGACAAGCGCCTTTGGTTTATATTTGGTCAAATGGAGCAATAACAGAAGATTTAGCAAGCTTAAATGCAGGCGTTTATATCGGGACAATAACCGATGCAAATGGTTGTGTGGTGACCCATTCTTCTAGCATCCAAAATGATCCAGGATCATTAACCGTATCCAATGATAGTATTGTGGATGCAACTTGTGGTGACATTAACGGAGCAATTTACTTGACGGTAGCAAATGGAACACCCGTATATACTTACCAATGGTCGAATGGAGCAACTACTTCAAGTATAACAGGTGTAACAGGAGGTACTTATACTTGTGTCATTACAGATGCAGGTGGATGTACTAGAAATTACACAGGAATTGTACAAGATTTGGGAGGTAACTTACAAATTGCGAGCAGTTCTACCGTAGACGATGCTTGTAACCAAGGTGTTGGTTCTGTAACAACAACCGTTACAGGAGGAGGACAACCTTATACTTATAACTGGTCTTCTGCGGCAACAAATCCATGTTGTACTTATGAATTACAAATGTTTGATTTGAACAATAATGGATGGGGAGGAACTCCTGTACCATTTGTTAATGTTTATGTGAATGGTACTTTATTTGGTGCTTATACCGTACCAACTGGACCAGGAAATTCCTTTAACAATGCCTTTATTCCTGTTTGTACAGGAGATGTGATTTCAGTAGAATATATTGCTGCGGCTCAGAATGGAAACAATGCTTACTTGTTGTTAAATTCAGCAGGTGATACGGCATTCCAAGATGGACCAGATCCATTCTCAGGAGGAATCGCTTATACAGGTACTGTAACTTGTTCTTTGAATGGACAAGGAACAAACACCATTTCTAATCTATTTTCTGGATCGTATGGCTTGACGGTAACCGATGATTATGGTTGTACTGTGAGTCAAAATTATACGCTTAATAATACCAGTGGATTGATTAATGTTACTTTGAACACACAAACAGATGAAAACTGTGGACAAGCGAACGGGGCAATTGATGTAACCGTAAGTGGAGCAGGAAGTCCAACTTTCTTGTGGTCAAATGGAGCAACAACAGAAGATTTAACAGGATTAGCGGCTGGCGTTTATACAATTACAGCAACAGATCCTAGTAATGGTTGTACAGTAGTAGAAATGTATACGCTTATTAATAATGCAAATGGATTAGCGGTTACTGATACAACAATAACCAATGAATCTTGTGGAAATGGGCAAGGAGCAATCAACCTAACTGTATCAGGTGGAGGAGTGCCTTATTCTTATGCTTGGAGTAATGGTTCTGGAACAGAGGACATTATTTTATTAACAGCAGGAACCTATACCGTAACCATTACAGATAATACAGGTTGTGATTTGGTAGAAGTATATACCGTTATCAATAATGCCAATGGTATTGCAGCAACAGGTGTTGTAACCAGTGAGACTTGTGGTGATGGAACAGGAGCAATTAATATGACCGTAACTGGAGGAACAATACCTTATACCTTCACTTGGTCAAATGGAGCGACAACAGAAGATATTACAGGTTTGTCAGCAGGAACGTACAATGCAACAATTACAGATGCTACTGGATGTTCGTTTGTTTATATGGGCAACGTTAGCAATACAACCAGTACGGTAACGATAACCAATGTAGCCATCAACGACGCTTTTTGTGGTAATAATAATGGAAGCATTACGTTAACTACTTCTGGTGGTGTACAACCTTTAACGTACAGCTGGAGTAATGGCGCAACAAGCCAAGATTTGAACAATGAATTGCCAGGAGCTTATACTTTGACGATTACAGAAGCAAGTGGTTGTACTTTAGTGAATACTTACACGATTGGAAATAATGCGTTCTTCACCGTGAACGATACGATTATTGTCAATGAATTGTGTGGTAATGCAAGTGGTTCAATTGATCTTGATGTTGGATTTGGTGGTGGTGGACCAACACCTGATTTCACCTGGTCAAATGGTGAAATTACAGAAGACATCACTGGCTTAACAGCAGGAACGTATACTGTAACAATGACTCTAAATACTGGACCAGGTGGCGGATGTTCACTCATCGAAAGCTATGTAGTTTTAGACGATCAAGGTTCGGTTATGATTGATAGTATGCTTGTAACAGATGAAAGTTGTTCTCAAACAAATGGAGCAATTGATGTACTTGTTTCTGGCGATACAATGCCATGTAACTATATCTTAAATACCTTTGATTCCTTCGGAGATGGTTGGAATGGTGGTTCTATAGATGTACTAGTGAATGGTATTATTGTAGGAAACTACACTGCTGCTGGAACTGGATCAACGGCTATGATTGTTGTACCAAATGGTATTTCGATAGAATTAGTCTATAACGCAGGAAACTTTGAAAATGAAAACAGTTATGAACTGGTCTTAAATGGAGCGACGGTCTTTTCGGATGGACCAACACCAGCAACGGGATCTGTCTTTACAACAACTTGTTCTTCTACACCATTAACCTTAACTTATTTATGGTCAAATGGAGCGAGTACACAAGACTTGACTGGATTGTCAGCAGGAAACTATAGTTTGACAATTACAGATAATAATGGTTGTGTGATTCAAGGTGCAACAAGCGTAAACAACAATACCTTTGGGTTTGGAGTTGCTGGAGCATTATTGACAGATGAACAATGTGGTGATGGAGCAGGAGCAATTGACTTAACGATAGCAGGAGGTGTTAGTCCTTATACCTTTGTTTGGTCAAATGGCGCTGTAACGGAAGATTTAACTAGTCTTTCAGCAGGTACTTACGATGTTACTGTAACCGATAATGCAGGTTGTGGAGCGGTTCAGTCTTATGTTATTAATAATAATACCAATAACTTTGGAGTGACAGGAACGACAACAGTTGCCAATTGTGCAGCAGCAGATGGTACGGTCGATATTACAATAGTAGGAGGAACAAGTCCTTATACTTACTTATGGAGTAATGGAGCAACAACAGCAGATTTAGCGGCGGTTATTTCTGGTACTTATGCTGTAACGGTTACCGATGGATCAGGTTGTGCGATTAGTGCTAGTTATGTTGTTGTCAATAGTGGTGGTGGCTTAGGTTTAAGTTCAACACCAACGGCTGCAACTTGTAATTTAGCAAACGGAGGCATGACTTTAGCAGTTACGGGTGGAACAAGTCCTTACACGTATGCTTGGAGTAATGGAACGACCAACGCTAGCCTTTCAGGAGTATTGGCAGGAAACTATGGTGTCACGATAAGCGATGCAAATGGTTGTCAATTATCTGTACCAATCTTGATTCCAAATATTGGAAATCCTGTTAACTTTATTTCAGGAGATACGACTTCTACTTCTTGTTCAAGTTGTAGTGATGGAGCGGTAGACTTAACTTTGGGAGCAACTGGCGCACCTTATACCTTTGCATGGAGCAATGGAGCAACAACAGAAGATTTAATTAATGTTGTTCCTGGTACGTATAACGTAACGATTACGAATGTTGATGGCTGTTCTTTGGATACGGTATTCGTTGTTGACTTCTCTACAGGATTAGTAGAGCTAGAAGGCATGGAGTTGAAAGTATATCCAAATCCATCTAATGGAAACATTTATGTAGAGTTTACACAAGATCCTACGGAAGCAATTCAAATCGAAGTGTTTAACGCACTTGGACAACGTGTGATGGAACGTACTTATGCGCCTCAAATGATTCAAGGACGCATTAATGTTAACGTACAAAACGCAAGCACAGGAACTTATATGATGAAAATCTCTTCTTCTGGAGCATACACTACCAAACGAGTAGTTATTATGCAAGAGTAGAGCAGCTATAATTAAAAAATAGAGCACACCTTTGTGCTCTATTTTTTTTATTTTTATACCAACATTTAGTCCCCACTTTTGTTGTGATTTATTTAGAGCTCGAAACTCTTTTGACAAATTTCAATTCATAAACTTTATTGTAATACTATAATAGCTTGCCCAAAAAGTATACTTTTGTGGCTTCAAATTTAGGCGCCGCATCAATTTATGTTTGCTGCCTAGATGTTACTTATTTCCTATGAATTTAATAATGGATAAAGTTTGTCAAAAACAAAAAGAGTTAACCAATAATTATTAAAAAAATAATATCAAAATGAAATTTTTCATTAAATGTTGTTTGTTGCTAGCAACAGTGCTTTCGTTTAGTCTAAAAACACAAGCACAAGCAATAATAACAGTAGATACCATCATTAATGCAACGTGTAACACGTCTACTGATGGAGCTATTCTCATTAGTGTCGCGGGGACACCGCCATTTACTTATCAATGGAGTAGCGGAGCGACAACTCAAGATGTAACAGGACTATTTTCTGGTTCTTATGTAGTAACCGTCACCGATGGTTTGAACGGTGTGACCGTATCGAATGTACTAACGGTTACAGGACCGCCTGTTATCAATGTAGTAACGGATACCATTATTAACAATTTATGTCCAGGAGATTCCTCAGGAGCTGTAAACTTAACCGTCTTTGGTGGTACACCTGGTTATACTTATATATGGAGCAATGGAGCAACGACTCAAGATGTAACAGGATTAGCTTCGGGACCAATCACCGTAACCGTAACGGATGCGAATGGCTGTGTTGCTTCGGCAAAATCCATCTCTTTAGATTCCATACCACCGATTATTATCAGTATAGATTCCATTGACCATGTAACTTGTAATGGAGCAGCTGATGGCGGTGTTTTTATAAATGTTGTTGGAGGAACAGGAGGAACCTATAATTACCTTTGGTCAAATGGAGTAACGACACAAAACCTAACAGGTTTGAGTGGAGGCGCTTATTCTGTAACTGTAACCGACTCGAACAGTTGTGTCATGGTTTCAGGACCACATGTCGTTAATGAACCAGCTGTGCTGGTTGTAAGTTTTGATTCTTTACAACAAGTAGATTGTAATGGAAATGCCAATGGTGCCGTCTTTATTAGTGTAACAGGAGGAACGACAAACTATACTTACGCTTGGTCCAATGCAGCGACCACGCAAGACATTACAGGACTAAATGGAGGCACTTATTCTGTTACGGTAACAGATGCCAATGGTTGTGTCGACAGCACAGGACCTCATGTGATTAATGAACCTACAGCATTAGTATTAAGCTTGGATTCTATTCAACAAATAGATTGTAACGGAGATGGCGATGGAGCTGTTTTTGTCACCGTCACAGGAGGAACAACAAACTATACTTATGCTTGGTCGAATACAGCAACCACGCAAGACATTACAGGCTTAAATGGAGGCAGCTACACGCTAACCGTGACAGATGCCAATGCTTGTACGATCACAGATACCGCTTATGTAGTAAACGAACCAGCAGCATTAGTAGCAAGCTTAGATTCAGTGGTTAATGTTAGTTGTAATGCTTTTGGAGACGGAGGTGTCTTTATTAGTGTAGCAGGAGGAACAAGCAACTATAGCTTCTTATGGAGTAATGGAGTCACAACAGAAGACAATCCTAATCTAGGAGGTGGTTCTTATACGCTAACAATCACAGATGCAAATGCTTGTGTGACTATTTCAGGACCACATGTAGTCGTGGAACCTGCAGGAATGACCGTAACTTTAGATACGATTATAGATGTAACTTGTAATGGAGCTGCCAATGGAAGTGTCTTAGTGACCTTAACAGGAGGCGCACCGACTTACACTTATTTATGGTCAAATACGGACGCAACAGAAGATATCACAGGTTTGAGTGGTGGTTCTTATACCTTAACGGTAACCGATGCAAACGGTTGTACGATTAGTTCAGGACCACACGTAGTAGATGAAGATCCACTTCTTGTAATAACTTTAGATAGTATTAACCCAGTGACTTGTAATGGAGCAAATGATGGAAACATCGGTATCTCTGTAGCAGGAGGCGTACCGACTTATACTTATTTATGGTCAAATACAGCCCTAACTCAAGACCTTAATGCACTTGCAGGTGGTTCTTATACCATAACTGTAACCGATGCAAGTGGTTGTACGGCTACAGATACGGCTTATGTCGTGAGCGAGCCTACTGTTTTGGTCGTAACCTTCGATTCTTTGCAAAATGTAGATTGTAATGGTGCTAATAATGGAGCGGTATTTATGACCACAACAGGAGGTACAAGCAACTACAGCTTTTTGTGGAGCAATGGAGCAACAACAGAAGATATTACCGCACTTGGTGCAGGTTCTTATACTTTAACAGCAACAGATGCAAATGGATGTGTGACCATTTCGGGACCACATATTATTAGTGAGCCAACCGTATTAACAGTAACACTAGATTCTATTGATCAGGTAACTTGTAATGGCGCAGCCGATGGAGCGGTATTTATTACAGCAACAGGAGGCAC
Source organism: uncultured Aureispira sp. (assembly GCA_937942475.1). GTDB lineage: Bacteria > Bacteroidota > Bacteroidia > Chitinophagales > Saprospiraceae > Aureispira. The sequence continues at coordinate 8,790 of CALDEP010000348.1, read as the reverse complement.
AACAGGCTATACTTATTTATGGTCAAATGCAGCCCTAACACAAAACATCACAGGATTGAGCGGTGGTTCTTATACCCTAACCGTAACCGATGCCAATGGATGTACCGCGGTTTCAGGACCGCATGTAGTGACAGAAGCAACGGCATTAGTAATTACTTTAGATTCTATTGATCAGGTAACTTGTAATGGCGCAGCCGATGGAGCGGTATTTATTACAGCAACAGGAGGTATTGCAGGCTATACTTATTTATGGTCAAATGCAGCCATAACGCAAAATATTACAGGTTTAAATGGTGGTTCTTATACGATAACAGCAACTGATGCTGCGGGATGTACTGCAACTTCAGGACCTCATGTAGTGAATGAGCCAGCTCAATTAGTACCCGTAGTCGATTCTATCTTGCCAGTAAGTTGTAATGGCGGTAGTGATGGTGCTGTCTTTGTAACCGTAAATGGTGGAACAACACCTTTTAGCTACTTATGGAGCAATGGTGCTTTGACGCAAGATATTACAGGAGTGGTAGCAGGAAGTTATACCCTTACCGTAACCGACTCCAATGCTTGTGTAGCGATTACCGCTGTAAGTATTGTTGCAGAGCCAGCGGCTTTGGTAGCAACCTTAGATTCTATTGATAACGTAAGTTGTAATGGAGTAGGGGATGGAGCCATCTTTATTAGTACAGCAGGAGGAACAGGAACATACACCTATTTATGGTCAAATGCTGCTGTGACGCAAAACCTTGCTGGTTTAAGTGGTGGAACATATAGTGTAACTGTAACCGATTCAAATACTTGTGTAACTACTTTAGGACCGATAACAATCGGAGAACCAAGCGTACTAGGCATTGTGGTAGATACCTTTAAGAATGAAAGTTGTTTTGGAATTGTAGATGGATTTATCAGTACAACCGCTACAGGAGGAACAACACCTTATACTTACTTGTGGAACACAGGCGCAACAACAGATGATATTACAGGCTTGATTGCAGGAACGTATACCATTACGGTAAGCGATTCAAATAATTGTGTGGCTATTGATTCAGTTATAATCAATGATATTCCTAACATAACGGCTACTTTAGATGGCATAGATTCTGTCTCTTGTAACGGTTTGACGGATGGTGCCGTTAATATTACAACAACTTTAGGAGCACCTGGTTATACTTGGTTATGGAGTACTGGAGCGGTAACCGAAGATTTAGCAAGCGTTGTAGCAGGTAATTACACGGTAACGATAACCGATGCTTTTGGTTGTACAATTACAGCAGGAGCTTATGCGGTAGCAGAACCCGCTGTCTTGGCAATTACATTGGATAATATTACAGAGGTAAGTTGTAATGGTGCTGCTGATGGAGCCGTAACGATGACAACAACTGGTGGAACGAGTACCTATACTTATGCTTGGTCAAATGGTCAAACAACAGAAGATATTACAGGTTTGAGTGCTAGTTCTAATACCGTAACTGTAACGGACTTTAATGGATGTACGGCAACTTCAGGCGCACACATTGTGAATGAAGCAACCGCTATTGTTATCACACTAGATAATATTGATTCTGTAAGTTGTAATGGAGCTTCTGATGGAGCCGTTGCGATTTCTGTAACGGGCGGTGTCCCTAATTATACTTATAATTGGAATAATGGAGCTGGAACGAACGAAGATTTAGTAAATGTGAGTGGTAATAGTTATACCGTAACGGTAACAGATGCAGCAGGATGTACGCTAACTTCTGGACCTCATGTCGTAGATGAACCTGCGGCACTAAGCTTAATTATTACACCAACAATACCTTTGGAAGGTTGTTTAGGAGAACCTTTTGGAGTACTAGATGCTGCTGTAACAGGTGGAACAGGAACGATAACTTACCAATGGTCTAATGCAATTAATATTGCTTCAAATACAAGTTTAAATACAGGTGTTTATAGTTTGACAGTAACAGATGGAAATGGATGTACCGCAACAGGTGTAGATTCTATTCAAGATCCTGTCATCCCTGTTGTGAATCCATTCGTAGGACAAGCACCAATAACAGACACGACCATTAATTGGAGTGATGTCATTAACATTGATGCAGGAAATGACCAAACAGCAAATGGAGTTACGTACAACTGGACAGATGTAACGGGTTTAGGTGATGTTAACTTTACCAATAGCTCAGCGCCAGTAACAGATGTGGAGCCTGAACCAACGATGTCAGGAACCTATAATTTATTAGTAACAGCTACTTCTGGAGATGGTTGTATTGATACAGGTTCTGTATTTATTACCATTAATATCAATGATTTATTGGGCATTCCAACTGCCTTTACACCAAATGGTGATGGAATAAATGACTTTTTCCGTCCAGCAAATTTGGACGAACAGTTTATTCTAGAATTTAAGGTTTATAACCGTTGGGGACAAATCATTTTTGATGATACCAGTACAACGGCTCAATGGGATGGTACTTTTAATGGCGTAGAACAACCTACAGAAATATACATTTATGTATTCCGCTACAAAGCACCAGGACAGGACGAACGTGTCTTGCGAGGGGAGTTTAGTTTGATTCGATAGAAAATTACTACCGATATAATTTTATTGCAAAAGCCATTTCTTATTTAAGAAATGGCTTTTTTTTAGGTTTGGTGGGGGGCTAATATGATGACAGACACTTCGAAAGTATCTGTCATCATATTAAAGTGTCTGCTACCATACTCCTGCTGAGGCTTAAAGAAAAGAAGAGAAAGAAACCTTAAAGTTGTTCCAACAACTTCAAATACTGACTAGGCTCAGGTCTCATGCGATAGTTGTCTGTCAAATCTGCAAAGCGAATAATGCCTTCTTTATCCAAGACCACTAAGGTTGGTAAAACATTATCAGAATCAAAGCCTAAAACTTCAAAACCTCTAGGCGTACCTTTTTCGTGAAAAAGTTGAAGTGTTTTTGCCGCTTCCAAATTCTCATCAATTAAAAACTGTGCAGGGATGTCAAATTTCTTAGCCAAGCTTTTGGTGTGTTTTGGCGATTGAGGGCTGACAAAAACCAGAGCAGCGCCTTGTTCTTTTATTTTTTGGTATTCTTTTGATAATTCCTTGATTTGAGCCATACAGAAAGGGCACCAATTACCACGATAAAATAAAAAAATAGCAGGTGCACCCAAGAACGTTTCAATAGCAACACTAGACCCATCTAGATTTTTAAATGAAACAGAAGGGATTTTTTTGCCGACCTGCAAAACCGCTTTATTGCGACCCGAAAAATCAGTCGCCCAATAGGTATACAAAAACCAATTGCCGAGCATTAATAAACTTAAAATAAGCGGTAGGTAAGTCACACTTTCCTTATTCAGAAAGGTACCATAAAAGGTCAGAATTGTTCCTAAAATAATGGGAACCCAAGTAGACCACATATTTTTACTTGTTCTAGGAGTGGCAATTAGAAAGATTCCAGCAAAATAAATAAGACCTGTTCCATAACTAAGCACATTGCCTAGCCAACTCAAATTAGAAACGTTTAGAAGATAAGCATAGGCAGCATAAAAGGCAATAACAACAATAAATGTTGCATAAGCACTGATGAAAAGACCTTTTAAAGAATCCATAAGATGATTGATTTAACTAAGCTTATACGTTATGATACTTAGTGTGTAATGACAAAATAACAGATTAGGTAATGATATACTATTAATGCGAATCAAGGCTTCACAAAAATGTTTAATGTTGAATGCTTTTTAGCATTAAAAACATTAAAAATTCAGCATTTAGCATTCAACATTTAAAAATGTAGGTTTGTAAAATGAGATAGCCCTGTTTTAAATGTACGATTTATTGCTATTTTAGCCCTTGATTCAAATTATTATATGATTAGAACTTCTTTCTACTGCTAAAAGTTTTAAATATTGATAATCAAGTGAATGTTAACTATTTTGTTTATCTTCTTTATCAATAAACTTAAAAAGCTTTAAAGATGCCTTGCAACTGTTTTACAAGGACGAACAAAGCTAATTTAAGGAGCAATAAAATTAATAATAGAACGGCAAGTAAAATAAATTTACATTATTCCGCATCAAAGTACACCAAAAAAATTGTATTTTGCATCTTAATAATTGAAGAGACTATAAACTGTAATCTTTCGCCTAAGTTTAGCGAAGGATCAGAATGGGCAATTTTGAAAACAATTATAGGTCTAAGAATAACACTCTACTGTTAGTTTAAAAACCACCACAATTTGTTTTGGGCTAATAGCATCATTTAAAACGAAATCATTTGACGGAGCAAGAACTCATAGAAAGATGCAGGCGCAACGATCGGTTGGCGCAGAAGGCTTTGTACGAGCGGTTCTCTTCCAAAATGTTTGGGGTCTGTAGACGTTATGTCAAAACAGTCGAAAACACAGAGGAAGTGCTAATGCTAGCCTTTTGCAAAGTATTCAAGAAAATCGATACCTATTCGGGCAATGGAAGCTTTGAGGGCTGGATTCGACGTGTAATGGTGAATGAATCGTTGATGTTTTTGCGAAAAAATTATCGTTTTAACGAACATGCTGATATTAGTGAATTGCCAGTAAAAGCCGTAGAGGTGAGTGTGGAGGATGAATTGGCAGCACAAGATATTTTGAACTTATTGGAACAATTGCCTACTGGATACCGAACGGTATTTAATTTATATGTAATAGAAGGATTTAAACACAGAGAAATTGCCGAACAACTGGGAATTAGCATCAATACTTCTAAATCACAGCTAATTTTAGCAAAAAAGAAGTTGCAAAAAATGATTAAAAAATCAGAACAGTTAGGAAGCAATTAATAAGATTGAACAGGTTAAATTTTTCAAAAAAAAGATTTTTAAGAAACATATTATTAGAGAAAAAGGTTGTATAAATAATGAGCGACCTATTCTACCTAAAAGTGAAATAAATAAAGTTTTTTAGCTTGCTTAAACCCCTCTGAGGGATTTAAAACGAACTATTCAAAAACAAATCAAAGATAATTAATTAATTATGAGCAGAGATGATTACATTTCTAAACTGTTTATAAAGAATCAGGACAAATTGGAACAACCGCCTTCTAATGACCTTTGGTCAAAGATGGAACTGCAGTTGGATCAAGATTTACCTGTGACTCAAAGCTCGACAACTAGTGCTGGTTCTGCCACTAAAGTAATAGGACTTTCGAAGTATTTGGCAGCAGCTTCTGTTCTGGTTGTTTTGGCAAGCGTGACTTATATGTTCCGAACAATCGAAACATCTACGATGGATCAAACTGTGTTCGAAGAACCTTTGGCCATTTATACAGATGCTTCTGATACAGAAGAGGAAGCCTATGATTCTTACGAAGATTTGCCAGCTAACATAGAGGAAAAGAAAGCAGAAGAGGAAGTCCAACAAGCAGCAAAAATTGTTGACGCTGTCAACGAAAAGGTGCTGAAGGAGAATATTGCGGTTCCTAATGTTAGGACGAATTCTACGACGAATAAAATAGAGCTAGAGAGCATTCAAATTATAGACGAAAAGGAAGCAGATGATATTATTCTGATAGAACCTGAATTGCCACAAGGAGCAAATACGGCACGTGCCGTAAATTCTCCAACGGCAACTAGAGCTGATTTATACATCAATGATGCTCCTGTTGAACAAGCAAATTTGAACTATAACAGAGGTTATGTTCCTCAAATTGCCAACACAATGGATAATAATAGTGCGGTAGAGGAAGTGTTGAATCAGTCGAAAGAGGAAAGAGCAAAACCAAGTGCACAGAAATCTACGTCTGCTCCTAGAAAGAGAAGTGCAGGAAGAGGCAAGATTTTTGGCAAAGAGAAAAAGGCGGTAAAGAAGATTAAATCTCCTATGGCAGCAGCACATCCACGCTTGTATCCTTTTGGTTTCTTGTTAGGAAAGTGGGAGGATGACAATGAGATGGAAGGCAAATCGTACGAAATGTGGTCGCTAAAAAGCACGAATGTACTGATTGGAAAGGGCTATAAATTGTCTAAGGATGCTGATCGAATTTTTGAAGAAGTGATGCGCATTGAATTTAGAGACAATCAAGTCTTTTTAGTCATCAGTTTAGATGAAAATAAAAAAACAGTCGATTATATGTTGACGACCTTTAACAATGAACGATTTACCTTTGAACAAAAAGTGTCTAAGAATTATCCAGACAAGGTCATTATTCAGCAAAGTGGATTAGATGGTTATTCTGTTATTATTGCTAATAATTATAACTTCTTGTCTACCGATCAACAACGTTATTTAGAAAATAGAAACCGAGTATCTAATGTTCAATCCATGCGTACCATGCATTACAAGGATTAAATATTAAAATAGGTCTTAAAAGTGTTAAAATAATTTAAAAAGTTGTTGCCGTCTTTGGAGGGCAACAACTTTTTTGTTTTTTTAGTAAATCTATACTTCTTATTATAATAAGCACTAGAGGCTTTTTTTGCTGTATAAAATTGTGTAACTTCGTGCCTTTGGGATAAGTAATAGTAGTACAATTTATAAACTTATAGATCGTCTTAGGCACCTAATTCATTAAATGACTCCAAAGAACAATAACGACTTATTACAACGATTGAAAAACAATGATAAGAGTGCTTTGAAAGTGATTTTTCAAGAGCATTACCCTATTGTTTATCGTGCAATTTATCGAATTGTATCGGATTTGGGAGTCGCTGAGGATTTAGCACAGGATGTCTTTATGCGTTTGTGGGAAAAACGCCACAAAATTGATATTCAAGGAGCTATAGGTGCTTATATCCGTCGAATGGCTGTAAATGAAGCTTTAGGTTACCTTCGGAAAAATAAAAAATACAAGATTGAAGAAGTGGCAGATTATCACAGTCCACTAACCACAAGTGGAGAAGATACTTATCTTGATAATGAACTACAGGCTGAAGTAAATAAAGCAATTGAAACATTGCCTCCTAGATGCAAGGCTGTTTTTATGCTAAGTCGATTTGAAGAACTCTCTTACAAAGAAATTAGCCAAAAGTTAGACATTTCACCCAAAACAGTTGAAAACCAAATTTCAAAAGCCTTAAAAACACTTCGAAAAGCCTTAAAAGGTTATTTGAGTAGTGTTTTGATTTTTGTTGCACTATATTTTTAGAATCCACTCTTTCTAAAAGCTAGGACTCAAATACATTTCTATAAAAAGAAAAAACACCTCGAATTTAATCCTAAACGGAAAAAACGAGGTGTTTTTTTATAAAAGTATAAATCAGAAGTTATTTATACATTACTCCGTTGAAAAATCGTATTAGTTTGATTATCAGCAGGATTGTTATAATAACACGTTCTGAATCGTTTCGTTTCAGTAGCTATTCTCGTAGCATCATCCGCCTATCAGCAGCTTTAGGATTGATGAAAACGGCTCCTTGAACGCTAATATCTACATACTTAATCCTACCATTCATGAATTCGCCTTTTTCATCTTCATATTCGCTAGTAATAGGATCTGCACTATCATAACCAACACAAAGACCATCTCCCGAAAGTGTAAATTTGGCAGGTTGCGTTTGTATCTGTCTAGCGACTTTAGGTTCTCCATCAACAAAAAGTGTCAACAAGCCTTGAGATGTTCCTGTTGCATCAGAATACAGGGTATCTCGAACAAAAGCAGCTGTAAAGATATGTTCTCCAGGAGTTAGCCCTGAAATATTTGTACTAACCTCATATTGCTTATCTTCAATTCCTAGGAAATTATATAAATAATGAAGCCTTCCTCCTTTTATGTACATGGTATGACCTCCAAAACGAGATCCATGTGCAAAGATGGCTCCTTTAGTCGTGTCTGTTACAGCTACGGTAGCTTTTATTTTATAAGAACGACCACGAATATTAACAGCAACCCCTTCTGGAACAGCAGTCGTCTTAGGATAATAACGATATTGATCACGTGGAGGTTCTGAATTTGGACGTTCTACCATAAACAACTCACTTGGAAGTCTATCATCCAATGGAAGTACATTATTGATGGCGGCTTGTTTGTACCATTCATCTTGTAATTCTTTTAAAAGTTTAGGATGCAATTTTGCTACATTTCTACTTTCCGATCGGTCTATATCTACATGATACAACTCCACTGAATCTAGGCTGAAATTTCTAGCACCGCTTGTTGGAGCATGGAACCAGACTGCTTTCCAACCGTCTTTCCAAATGCCTCTTGTTCCTAACATAGAATAATATTGTACCTCTTTCTGGGTTGAATCATTAGGAGCCCAATCCGAATCAAAGGTATAGAACATCGACTTCCCCGAAAGTGGTTTTTGTACAACGCCTTGATAAGTTTCTGGCATTTTTATCTTTAACCTAGGATCCTCAACATAATGATTAATGGCTTCTATTAAGGTTGGAACGATATCCACAGAATGATGATACTGATGGCGAATATTCATTTTAGAGTCCTCCTTATTTGGCTTGATATGTTTAGGCCAAGAAATAACCAATGGATCATTCGTTCCACCAGCAAACTGAGAATAACGCTTAAACATTTTGAAGGGAGAAGAAAAAGCTGCTGCCCATCCTGTTGGGAAATGATTATACGTTTCCATACTACCCAAAACAGCAGTGTCTCTTATATTCTGCTCAATATCTTCTGGATAGCCATTAAAGAATTTATTTTCATTAACAGAACCTTCAGGTGTACCTTCTCCTGAAGCACCATTATCAGCTGCATAAAGGATAATTGTATTGTCGTATTGACCAGATTCTTTTAAATAATCAACAATTTTTCCAATTTGATAATCTGTATACGTAGAAAACCCAGCATATACTTCCGCCATTCGTATAAATAGCTTTTTTTTATC
>CALDEP010000347.1 GCA_937942475.1 uncultured Aureispira sp. | reverse complement strand
CCTACCAAGCTGCTAATGGTATAGTTTAAGGCCTCTTTGTTAGAAGATGCTATGTATATAAATGCTCTAGCAGGATTTGGATAAATAGAAAGTTCTAAAGCCGTATTTGTTGTTGTAAATGCCTCTAAAGTAGTGCTCGTTGTTGTGCTGTTTTGCGCCAACCGGGCATTGGTGCCAAGGCAAAACGCTTTGGTTTTTTGAGTTTGAAAAGAACCGCCTGATGTAATGGTATTGCCAGTAGTGTTGTTGGTAAATAGAAAAGAACCATTCCCGTAAGTACAACACATTCCATCTCCATAACTATCTTTGATAATAAGGTTGTAACAACCATCTGCTAAAGTTTCGGTAAGGTTAAGCGTCGAACCATTTGCTTGGCTGCCATAGTTGTTTCCTGAATGAACAATTTGATTGGAGCTATTTGTAATTTCCCAACTAGTTTCTGCAGGGTAGTTGTCAAATATAAGCCTTAACGTTACGGTTGTTGTGCTTGGTGTTGGCGGTGGAGGAGGAGTCCCTGTTCCAAAGCGATCTTCTGCTTGTTGTCCACCCCATATTTGAGTAGCAAAAGCAGGATTATCAATAAAAGGATTTCTATTTCCAATCAAATTTTCAATGATATCATTTCGCTGTGTTTCTAAGGTAGAAACAGGGTCTTCTGCATTCCATTGCAAAAATAATTCGACCATGTTTTGATCGTTTGAAACGATACTTCCTTCCCCAACATTTTTAGGCAAACAACGAGTACCATAACGCAGATACATATACATAAGGATTCGAGCGACATCGCCCTTAAATTCATCCCCAGGATACCAATGTCCCTGCGAAGTGATGGTAGAATTTCCTGATCCACTAGCAAATTTTCGATTGCCACGAGAAGCATTTCGGTTCACATCGGACGCTCTGACTTGATGAGGATCTGATCCAGGACCCGAATTGCCAAAAGTAGGCGTGCCTAAAGATTTTGGGTAAACGTGCTCTCTATTCCAATCTGTGCTGCCACCTCCATTGCTGTACTTGCTCCGAGTTCGGTCGGTCGTCGAATTTCCATCAGAATCACTATAACCATAAATAAGCACCACTCTAGAACTGTTGTTGGCATCCAAATCGGTCTGTTGCAAGGCATTCCAAATACCTGGTGTATAAGAAACGGTTTGATTTTGAGAGCTAATAACCTTGCTGGCTAAATTATTTTTTAAGGTCTGTCCACTTGCATTCAAATTGACATTATTATAATAAGCAGGCACTTGGGCAAAACTAGAATAAACGAAACATAAGGCTAAAAACGATAGTAATATTCTCATTCTAATGTGATTTTGGTGTGTTAAGATCACATAAGGTATTAATTAATATCCAATTTTTAGAGTTTTATAGATTTGATTTAATCCATATTGATAATGGATTTAAGCATTTTAGATATGCTTTTAAAGCTATTTATGAGAAAGGCTTTTTAAGAATATCAGGCGCTTCTTTTGTTTTAAAACAGCTAGAGCGCCAAGTTAGATTCCTAAAGCATCTAACTTGGATTTTATTAGCTCTATGTTTATTTATTCCTTTATAATTTTATGACTCGTAAGTTCATCTTGACCTTCCAAAACAATCATATAGACCCCAGAAGGGTAATCTGAAAAGTCTAAAGGGGTGATTTTATCTGTCAGTATTTTGGTATAAATAAGCTTTCCTATGGCATCGTAAACCCTAGAAGTTATTGCTCCATGATCATTTTTATTGATAATAAGGTCTCCAGCAGTAGGGTTGGGATAAATTAGTAGATCAAGGTTTTGATCTATCGTAATACAAGTAGAAAGAACATCGCAATCACCATCAGAAATTTTTACGGCATAGCTTCCAGAGCGGCTTGGGTAGAAAAAGGAAGCTGTTTCATTACTAATAAACGCTTGTGCATTGCAATCATACCAAGCATACGTGAAACCCGAAACGCCTGCATTGGTCTCTGCAAATAAGGTATCATTTCTTGAACTAATAAGTGCTTGCAATTCGTAGCGACTCAAATTAAGGGTGATGGTGCTGTCACAACCCCTTGAATTAGACAAAGCGATGGTATATTGCCCGCTGCTGTCATAAGTTTGATTGTTGGGCGCAAGATAAGGAATACAACTTGAAACGTTTAGGGTCGAATCAGAGGGGGTACAAAATTTTAATTTGAGTAAAAGCACATCAGAATAACTGCCACCATTAGGAGTCATATTAAAGATCCCCCAATCGGTATGAAAATTTCCTGTAAAGGTAAATTCACCAATCGCAAACAATTCATTTTCTTTGCCTAGCGCGATTTCCCAAACAATATCGTAGACTGGTCCACCGCCTGATCTTGCCCAAAGAAAGTCTCCATTTCCTTTCAGTTTTGTAAGAAAGAAATCTCCATTACCTTTAGACCACAGCGATCTTTGACCAATTCCAGGATCAAAATCTACATACCCAAAAAAGTAACCGCCCGTATAAATATTCCCTTCGTCATCTGTTGTGACGCTAATGCCATAATCAGCACTTGAAGCGCCCCATCTTTTTGCCCAAGTAAATTGCCCCGCAGTATCTAACTTCACAAGAAAGACATCCATATCGCCACTTCCTGTCAAAAAGAAGGTGCCAGGACCAGGATCAAAGTCTATGGTCAGTCCAAAACGTCCGATGGTATATAGGTTTCCTTCTTTGTCCAAATGAATGTCGTAGGGCGTATCGTCCCAAGCTGCACCAAAGGATTTTGCCCAGACAAAATTACCCGTTGAATCTAATTTCTGAATATAAGTATCGGCTGAGGAACTATTGGAAACTAGGTTGTAATCATTGCTAGGACTAGGATCAAAATCAACCGTACCTGTGAAATATCCTGTTGTATAAACATTTTCATTTTGGTCAACGTCTAGAGAAATTGCTCCATCAGCGCTACTTTTACCAAATGTTTTTATCCATTTTAAGTTTCTGGCTTGGTCCATTTTTAGAACAAAGGCATCGGTCTGCCCATTTGATGTAACCGTTTGAGTACCAAAAGTTGCAGTGAGGTTAAAGATTCCTGCCAAATAAATATTCATGGCATCATCTATCACTAAATCACTAGCAAAGTCATAATCTGAGCCACCAAAGGCTTCTACCCAAAGCACCGTACCAGAAGAAGATAGTTTCATTAGGAAAATATCCCTTGAACCAACGGCTGTTTTGCTGAATCCATCAAAATTAACGGTATTCTCAAACCAACCCGTAACATAGACGTTTCCATCTACATCTGTTCTGATTTTTTCACCATGATCAAATCCACTACCGCCAAATCCTTTCGCCCAAATTAAGTCGCCATTAGGAGTTAGTTTTTGTACAAATATTTGATAATTCCAAGGACTGGTATTCAAATTAAAAACTCCTATTCCTGGATCAAAATCGGCATTAGAGGCATAGTCGCCAGTTGTATAGACGTTTCCGTCTTTATCGACTGTAATGGATTTGCCTTCATCAGCCTTGTTGCCTCCGACTTGTTTAGCCCAGTCAAAGGAGTGGGTTTGAGCAAAAAGAGGGCTGTAAGAGAGAAAAGTGAGTAGAAGAAGGTACTTGAGATGGTGATTCATTTTCCTAATGTTCATTTAAATAGTTAACGGAATATCCAAGTTTTAAAATTGAAAAAAACTTAAAGTATAGTTGTTACAAATAAATTATTTTAGGGAACGATTAAGAGATAGGCAAGATACAAATTTAAAAATAGAAGTAAGGTGTATCTTATATCTAAACGTACAAAAATTATTAATGTGACCTTTATGCGATATTTTAGCTCTTATTAGGATTGATTTTTAGAGGAGCATCTGCTTTTGTTTTTTCTTCTGTATTAAAATAATCAGGACGCCAAGTTAAGCCACCAAAAATAATCCTGAGACGATCTTTCCAAGTGCGGCATTTTTTGAGATCTTGCCAGATATTTTTAAACGCTATAAAATTGATAGCAATTGGATTGTTTGTATGAATATTCTTCGTTAAACCATAAACGACTTTTTCCTCTTCTCTTTGAAAAGTTCCAAATAGCTTATCCCAAATAATAAGGACACCGCCATAATTTTTATCCAAATATTGGTCATTAGAACCATGATGCACTCGATGAACAGAAGGCGTGTTAAAGACTTCATCTAGCCAGCCTAGTTTGTAGATGCGTTCGGTATGTATCCAGGTCTGAAATTGCGCCACTAGAATTAAGCCTACAATAGCTTGAAAGGGCGTAAAGCCAATTAAGACCATCGGAATTAAGAAAGCCCATTCAAATAAACTTTCCACCAAACTCAATCGCATAGAAACGGTTAAATTGTAGTCTTCAGAGGAGTGGTGGACGCTGTGAACTGCCCATAGAATTCGATGTTCGTGTTCCAAACGATGCATCCAATAATAGGTGAAGTCAGCAACAAAAAAAGCAAGGATCCAAGTCCATAAATTTAAGGGGATTTCAAAAAATGCAAACCAAGAAATAGGAACCAAAAAAAGCAGCCCCAAAATACCTAAGCCTGTCTTCTCGATGAATAAACCAAGGACAAAAATGCTGATATTGGCAATAGAATCGCTCCACCTTCTTTCTTTAGAGGTCAATAAATCTAAGCAAATTTCAAAGACAACAAGGCTGGTATTAAATATAAAAAAATAAGCGACATAGGTCATAATGTCTGCTTGTTCAAACAGATAAGTTAAACGTTCAAAACTCATACTAGTAGTTTTAGGAATCGTATGTTTAGGCAGTTGTTCTTTTGGGAATGAAATGAGAAAACCAAAGAAACCAAAGTAAGCTTGCAAGTGCCCAAGCCGATCCAGTTCCTTGAAAATAGGCCATTACTACTGGTAATTCATAAAAACCAACGAAGCCCAAAAAACCTAAATACCAATACTTTTCAAATGTATAATTAGATATATTCATAGCACAAAACTAGTCCGGTAGGGGGACAATTCTTTGTCTTTTTTGGACATTTTATTGAACAGGAATATAAATTTCTGTTAACAACTCTTCGGGCGGAGTCGTGGCATCATCATTCAGATAGAACTCTAAGGTTGGCGCATCTTTTAGTTCCAAATCGAGGTCAAACATCCAGAAGGCATATATTTTTTGATAGGTTTCGGGACAAGTTTCATAAGGTCCTTTGTGTCTGAATTTGGCATATTTTTGTCGATGATGCACTTTGGTTTGAAACAATCCATCGAGCGGAAAAGCTAAGGGACGTTCTAAAATAAGGGCTAAATTGTAACGGCAATGAATGGCATCGCTAATTTGGTCGTCATCTAGGCATTCTCCAAAAAGAACAGATTGTTCTGAGTATAGGTTTTTCTCTTTTAGATAATTGTAGAACTGATGCCACATTTTGTGTAAGGGCGACAAATTATCATAAGCTCCTTTATATTCCAAATAGAGCATCTCGAAATCAGGCAAGTATTCAATTTCAAAGGAGAGTTTTTTTCTTTCTGTTTGTTTTATTAATAAGCTTTCTCTGGTCAGGTCTTGTATTATTTGGCATTGCTTTCGAAAGGCAGAAGGGGGCGTATGATACTTGTTCTTGAAGGCTTTGCTAAAAGAAGCAATGTCTTCAAAGCCCACTTCAAAGGCTATGTCTGCTATTTTACTAGAAGAATACTTTAGATATTCTGCTGCTTTTTCTAATCGAATGCGTTTGATGTATTTTCCAATTGTTTCGCCATGAATGGCTTGAAAAATTCGATTGATATTTCTATACGAGTAATGACAAACTTCCTCTATGCGTGGAATGTTTATTTCTTCTTTGAAATGTTCGTTGATATAAGCCCTCAACTTTTTATAATTGTCTAATTGAATTTTGTTCTGCATCTTTTGGAACTCAAATTAGAGGATTTAAGACGAATAAATTTGTCCTTTTTGGACATTGTTATAATTAGGCTTTATTTTTTAATTGCGTGGTTCTAATGATAAGATAAGCCGCAAGACCAACAGCAACGCCAGGCACCACTCCAATCAGCAAGCAGATCCAGCCGTATTTTACTTTAGGCGCTTCGTAAATGACCCAAACGAGCAAAATAGCCCAACAGCAAAATACATCTGTAGAATATCCAGCGGCATAAGGATTGACAAAACCTGCTGCAAATGCTCCAATAACATCTGGGTTTTCAACTAAAGGAGGAATCACTAGTATACAGAATAGTAAAGTAAAGGTTATTCCTATTAAGGCAATGCTTATTTTAAATGCTTTTTCGCTCATCTTTTTTGTTTTAGAATGTCCATATTAAGGTTAGCATACAATTTAAGGAAAAACGATAATAATTATCACCCAACACACCCAAAACCCAAAAATAGGAATCTAGAAGAGTATTATCGTACCCCAAAAAATAACTCTTATGAAAAGTATTTTGATTTCTTGCCTATTTTTACTCGTACTATTTTCTTGTGATAGCAACCCTCAACAGGAGTATCAAACAGAAGAAGGGAATTATAAGGAAGCCCCAACGACAACCCAACATTCCAATACGCCAGTAGATACAAAGACGCCTTCTGATATAATGTCAAAACGGAAAATCATTCGAACAGGAGACATGAAGTTTAAAGTGACTAGCTTGGAAAAAAGCACAAAGGTCATACAAGCACTAACCCAAAAGTGTAATGGCTTTATTTCAAACATGAATCAGAACAATTCCAATTATTTGGCGAGCAATATATTATCCGTTCGTGTTCCAATTAATCAATTTGATTACTTTCTATTTCAAATGAAAGAAGAAGCTTTATATGCCGACTATATTCGGGTGAATGCAAAGGATGTGACAGAGGAATTTATAGATATTGAAAATCGTTTAAAAACCAAAAAAGAAGTTCAACGTCGATATATTGAAATTTTGCAGAACAAAGCAAAAACAGTAGAAGATGTCCTTGCAGCAGAGGAAAAAATAAGGGTGATTCAAGAAGAAATAGAAAGTAGAGAAGGACGTTTAAGGTATCTAAAAGACAATGTTGCTTTGAGTACAATTAATATTGAAATGTATCAAGAAACCGAGCAAGCAGAAGCAATGGTTGTCCACAAAAAAGGCTTTTTGAGTAAAGCAAAAGATGGCTTTGTGAATGGTTGGAATTTTATTTTAGAACTACTAGTAGGCTTGATTAATGTTTGGCCTATTTTATTGATCATAAGCTTGGTTATTTTATTTAGAAAAAGACTAAAAAGAATGATTGGAAGAGAGTAGAATACTACATTAATGTCTATTGATCACAAGCTGCATTATAGGCTTTGTTGGTTTGGCTAGCGGTTTGGATGATGCTTTCATAAGCTTGGTCTAAGGTCATGCCTTTGGCTTGATTTTTCTCCAGTAGAAATTCAAAAGTAGGACCATTCGGATCGCCATATTTTGCCAAATCTCTTTCTTGAAGCGAGGCAACTTCCTCTTTGTTAGGCATCATATATCGAGCATGAATCCTTGCTTTGTGCCGAAGCAGATAAGCTTTGTAGGCTCGTTGCTTCAAGGGGATTTTTCTTGTGATCCAATAGTCATTTAACTGCGGAATGGCGATGACTTGGAAGTTATACCAAGTGCGAATCGTACAATTATCACTAGGCGTCTCTATCTGAATGGTAGTAGGTGCAAGTACTTTTGTACTTAGCATCCAATAGGTCAATCCAGAAGAAAGTGCCATTAAAAAAAGGCTATAGACGATTAATTTTAAACTTGCTTTGTTCATGTTTATAATACGATGTTAACTTTTGGTCAGACGAATAAAAACAAAGGAAAAGAAAAGAAAAAACAACCAATCATTCATACCATAAACAGAATAAAATAGTCCAGCCATGACATCTTTTTCATAGACAGTGGAAAGACTATTATTTAGCATCCAATTGATCCAAACGGCACCATAAATAAACTTCTCAATCGCAAAAACAGCGACTAGCCATTTTACTTGGTGATAATTTTTGGCAATAGACATATAGGCTAATCCCCAAACCACAATCATTAATAGCCCAAAATTAGACATGACAACAGGATCAAATGCAGCAATAACTGAATTGGTAAAGCATCTTGAAAAAACTAAAACAGTCATATTGGCTAATCCTGC
>CALDEP010000346.1 GCA_937942475.1 uncultured Aureispira sp. | reverse complement strand
AGCATCTCCAGTCGTTGTGACATTAAACGCAAGCAACAAGCTTTCTATTCCTTCTACAACACCATCGTTATAAATACGTACTCGAACTTGGCGTGTTGGTGTTGCTCCTGCTGGGAAATTAACCGTAGCTGGAGTGATATCATAATCTACATTATTGGTAGCTGTTCCTGAATTGGTAAACGTAACCGTTGCTGCTGCTGAAGGAGCTAAAGAAATATTTAAGTCTAACAAAACGTCTTGAAAGCTACAATCTGTTCCTTCGTTAATAATCGTTCCACCACCACTAACAAAACCAATGGTTGGCGTTGGAACACCACATTTGGTAGAGTTTGGCAATTCTAATCTTCTTGGTGAGACAGTCATTACAGTACGTACACGAGCTTTTTGATCTGCTGTAAAAATATCCATACAAGCATCATCCGTATAGTCCATATAGTTTTCAACCATATCTTGTGTTCCACAAGAGGTATGATTTGGGCAACCAAAATTAGAGGCATCTGATTCTGGCGTATCGCCACAAAAATCATCGACAGCACATCCTCCATCACCCCATATATGTCTTAGACCTACCCAGTGACCAACTTCATGTGTTAGTGTTCTTCCTAAATTGTATGGTGGAGCTGATCCTGGATTCGCAATAGAACCTATTGTTCCTGCACCAACAACAACCCCATCTGTATTAGCAGCTCCTCCATTGGCATTCATCCCTCCTAGACCTGAATTGCTTGGAAATTGCGCCCAACCCAGTAAACCACCAGATAAATTGGCACTCCAAATATTCATATATTCAGTAGGATCCCATTGAGTTGCTGGTTTAATTGTATTATCAACCACAGCGCTCGTAAAAGGACCATCACCATGAACAGTCACTCTATTAATGCCAGGTTCTACCATAAGGTTATCAGCAGGATCTAAGGTCGCTAAACAGAACTGAACTTCAACATCTGCCGCCGCAGGGTCTGTACTTCCCGCTAAATTTCTAAAATCAAGGTTTAGTTGATCTAATTGTGCTTGGATAAGCGCAGCCGGAACATTATCAACTCCTACTCCATCTGTAATAATATGAAAGACAACAGGAATGGTCAAAATTGGTGCTCGATGACCAATAGCAGCTTGTGCCTTGTATTCATCTACCAATGGTGCTAACCACCTTTCGAACTCTTCTAAGGTTCCTTCTTCGGGATGGGTTTGCCGATGATGAGCATCAATTTCCATCGTAGCACAATGTGTATCGTGTATGTGGAGTGGGATTTTTTGTGCATTTATTGTAGCACTAAACAAAATAATAAGTAATAAACTTAAGTAGATTTTTTGCATAACCTTTTTTTGACAGTTAGGTATTTTTTTTCAACGCTTACAATAGAATTCTAAAACATTGTACATTCTAGCTGGAGGATAATAATATTTGGCTATGAGGCGAATTGCAATAATAATATTATTAATTAAACCTTTGCTAAAAACATTTATTCTTTTCAATAAACAAAAAAATCATAACTAAGGTTTCTAAAGTTTTAAATTTAATCCACCTTTTATGGAACTTAGCTCCAAAACTACCCGTTCTGTGTTTAAGGTTTTGAGCAAATAGAAGGCTAGCAATTCAAAAATAAATTTTAGTCTCCTCTATTTTCAGTACATTTTATTTCATTCATTCATTTGAATGTGTATTTTTGTGCCCTTATAAAACAGTAACAACAACTGTTCAAAAAATTAGAACATGAACTTTATAGAAGAACTTACTTGGAGAGGCTTGCTAAAAAACAAGTCCGAAGGATTAGAAGAAGAACTGCAAAAAGGTCCTATAAAAGGCTATATAGGCTACGACCCTACCGCCCCTTCGCTTACTATTGGGAACTTAGTAACCATGATGTTACTAAAGCATTTACAATTACATGGACACCAACCGATCGTATTAATGGGTGGTGCAACAGGAAAAATTGGCGACCCTTCTGGGAAAGATGCAGAACGTCAATTACTCAGTTACAATATCATTGATGAAAATATAGCTCGTTTTAAGGAGCAATTCCGCAATCATTTGGATTTTGAAGGAGAAAATGCTGCTATCGTACTCAATAATGCAGATTTTTATGACGGGATGGATGTTTTCACCTTTTTAAGAGACATTGGAAAGAACATTACGGTCAATTATATGATGGCAAAAGATTCTGTCAAAAATCGAATTAACGATAGAGAGCAAGGGCTTTCTTTTACAGAGTTTTCTTACCAATTGATTCAAGGCTACGATTTTCAATACCTGTACACAAACCACGGTTGTACGCTTGAAATGGGCGGTTCTGATCAATGGGGAAACATTACAACAGGATCGCATTTTGTAGGTAAAGCTGGCGGAAAAGCCTATGGCTTAACTTGTCCCTTATTGACCAACTCAGATGGTTCTAAAATTGGAAAATCTGCTGGTGGAACGCTTTGGTTGGCGGCTGATATGACGAGTCCTTACCATTTTTACCAATACTGGATTAATAAAATTAGTGATGAAGATATTCCTAAAATGCTCAAAATTTTCTCTCTAAAATCTAGAGCAGAAATTGAAGCCTTGCTAGAAGAACATTTGGAATCTAATCCTAGATTATTATTACAATTACTAGCAGAAGAATTAACCATTCGAGTTCATTCTAAGGAAGCTTGTGACGCTGTAAAAAAAGTAACAGAGATTGTTTTTAATAAAAAACTAAAACCTGATTTTTTGCAAAGCCTCTCTCCTGCTGATTTTGAAATGCTGCAAGGTGAATTACCCACTTTTTACATTGATTTATTCTTATTAAATAGTGGTATTCAAGTAGATGATTTGTTGGTTAATAATGATGATAGTTTGCCTTCTAAAGGAAAAGTACGTACTGCCATTAAAAGTAATGCTTTGTCTATCAATGCTGTCAAGGTTACTAGTCATTTAGACGCCATCAAGGCAAATGATTTGATTCATGGCACCGCTTTGTTTGTTCAAAATGGTAAGAAAAATAAATTCTTGGGCATTCCTTATGCAACTACAGCGGAAGATGAAGTTGTTTTAAACGCTTATTACGAACGTTATAAAGAAAATGTAGAAGAGGAAGATGTGACGATTCCTAAGGCGATTCAAGAGCAATCTTTAACCGCTACTATTGATCATTTGATCGAGAAAGGTTATTTAGAACAAGAGAATAAAAACACAACTTTAACTGCAAAGGGTTTGTTATTTTGTACGGCTAAATTTGAGGCTTAAAAACAACTGCTTTTATACTATAATTAAGAAGGGAATGTCCACAATGGTGAACATTCCCTTTTTTAATTTCTATATTTTATTCCAAGTAGGAAAATAGTTTACTTAAACTTTCCCTGCATACAATTTGGCATATTTAGCAATGTATTTTCCTAGTATATCAAATTCTAAATTGACCGCATCCCCCACCTTCATATTTCTAAACACCGTCTCCTCATAAGTATAAGGAATAATCGCGACTGAAAA
>CALDEP010000345.1 GCA_937942475.1 uncultured Aureispira sp. | reverse complement strand
TCAACATTTATTAAGCGAGCCTTTTTGCGAACTTCTTCGTCCTGTCCTCGTTATGATAGCTAAGGCTATCAAACTGTGGGAGTCCTCGAATTTCATCAAAAATTCTCTGTAATAAAAATCAAAACTTATGTTACACTGTACTTAATAACTCTATTGTATAAATATACAAAAAATAATCAAGAAACAAAACAATGTGTTAAAAAAAATAGTTCACCTCTATTAATAGCCTCTGCTGAAGGAAAGTCCTAGTTTGCCTTGTTATCAAAAAAAATGACCCCTGTTCTTAAATAAATAAGCCTCCATATTCATCTTATCAAGATAAAAAGTATTCCTAATCGAAAAAAAAGCGGGATTCAACCTAAAATGCCTAAGAAATGAAAATATCTTCATATTTTGGGAGTACCCTCTGGGTTATCAAAGAACGATTTCTTTTTAATTGAATTATAACAGACACCGAATGAAAAAACTACTCTTACTTCTTGCTTTATGGTCGATGCCTACTGTGTTTTTTGCACAGAAAGCTAAAAAGTCCAAAACGAAAGACAAGGACAAAACAGAAAAGAAAGCTAAAGGACCTAATTTTAATGCCCTAAAGTTTCGATGTGTTGGACCAGCCTTCACCTCTGGACGTATTATTGACATTGCTGTTAATCCAAAAAAACATGCCGAGTATTATGTGGCTGTCGCTTCGGGCAATGTTTGGAAAACCACCAATGCAGGAACGACTTATGAGCCGATTTTCGAAAATCATGGTTCGTATTCTATTGGTTGTGTGACTCTAGCGCCTAGCAATGAGAATATTGTTTGGGTTGGAACAGGCGAAAACAACAACCAACGTTCTGTTGCTTATGGCGATGGGGTGTACAAATCGGAAGATGGCGGTAAATCATGGAAAAATATGGGTCTCAAAAAAAGTGAGCATATTGGAATGATTCAAGTCCATCCTGATAATCCAAATGTGGTTTATGTCGCCGCTTATGGTCCGCTTTGGAGTGCGGGTGGTGAACGTGGTTTGTACAAAACCGAAGATGCGGGCAAAACTTGGAAAGCGGTGTTAGAAATTGATGAACATACTGGAATTAGTGAAGTGCATTTAGATCCAAGAAATCCAGATGTTTTATATGCCGTTTCGCATCAACGTCGTCGCCATGTCTTTACCTATATGGGCGGTGGACCTGGTTCTGGCATTCACAAATCGGAAGATGGTGGCAAGACTTGGAAAAAACTAGCGGGTGGTTTGCCTTCTGGTGATTATTTAGGTAGAATTGGTCTAGCCATTTCGCCTGTGAATCCTGATTATGTTTACGCAATTGTGGAAGCATCGAAAGGAAAAGGAGGCACGTATCGTTCGACCGATCGTGGCGCAAGTTGGAGCAAAAGAGGCGGTTACGCTACTTCTGGCAATTATTATCAAGAAATATACTGTGACTTAAACGATGTAAACAAAGTTTACTCGATGAACACTTGGTTTCACCATTCTATAGATGGCGGAAAGACGTTCAAAAGAACAGGTGAAAAGAACAAGCATGTTGATAATCACTGTATGTGGCAAGATCCAACCAGTCCAGATCATTGGATTGTCGGTTGTGATGGTGGTATTTATGAGACTTGGAATCATGCAAAAGATTGGCAATTTAAGTCGAATATTCCTGTGACGCAGTTTTATAAAGTAGCGGTTGATAATGCCAAGCCATTTTACAACATCTATGGTGGTACGCAGGACAATAACTCTATGGGAGGTCCAAGTCGTACAACCAACTCGGCAGGAATTGTCAACGCTGATTGGTACATTACCAATGGTGGCGATGGTTTTGAATCTCAAATTGATCCAACCAATCCCGATATCGTTTATGCACAAGCTCAATATGGCTGGTTGGTGCGTTATGACAAAAAAAGTGGCGAACGGGTTGGGATCAAACCAAGACCAGGAGAAGGTGAATTGGCTTATCGTTGGAACTGGGATGCGCCTTTATTGATCAGTCCACACAATCCAAAACGCTTGTACTTTGCCGCAAATAAAGTCTTTATGAGCGAAACTCGTGGAGATGACTGGACGGTTATTTCAGATGATTTGACGCAAAAAATTGATCGTAACACCCTAAAAGTAATGGGGCGTGTTTGGTCGGCAGATGCGGTTATGAAAAATAAGAGTACCTCTATTTATGGTAATATTGTTGCCTTAGACGAATCGCCCTTACAAGAAAATTTGTTGTACATCGGAACAGATGATGGTTTAATTCAAGTTTCGGAAGATGCTAAAACATGGCGCAAGATTGCTAAAATTGGAGCCGTACCTGCTAATACGTACGTAAATGCTTTAGTCACTTCTCAACACGACAAGCACACGGTTTATGCGGTGTTTAACAATCACAAAAACGGTGATTTTAAACCTTATATTTACAAGAGTATTGACAAAGGAGCAACTTGGACGGCTGCACATGGCGACCTTCCTACTCGTGGTAGTGTTTATGATATTGCTGAAGATCATGTTGATAAGAACCTCTTGTTTGCAGGAACGGAATTTGGTTTATTCTACAGTAAAAATGGCGGTAAAAACTGGCATCAACTAAAGAGTGGTTTGCCAACGATTGCCATTCGTGATATTGAAATTCAGAAAAGTGAAAACGATTTGGTTTTGGCTTCTTTTGGTCGTGGATTTTATGTTTTAGACGATTATTCGCCTTTGCGTAATTACAAAAAAGAAGATAAAGACAAACTAGCTACTTTGTATCCTATCAAGGATGCTTGGATTTTCATCGAGCGTGCGCCATTGGGTTTGAGTGGTGTTGGCTCTCAAGGAGCCTCCTATTATGCGGCTAAAAACCCTCCTGTTGGAGCAGTGCTTTCTTATTACTTTTCGGATACCACGATGATGACGACAAAAGATGCTCGTTACAAATTGGAAGCGCAATTGACAAAGGATAAAAAGGACATTCCTTATCCTACTTTGGACGAGTTTCACACCGAGGATTGGGAACAAAAACCTTATGCGATTATGACCATCACCAACAAAGCGGGTGAAGTGGTTCGCAGAATAAAAACGACTCCAAGCAAAGGTCTAAATCGTTTGGTTTGGAATTTCCGTTACGAATCTTTGCTGCCTGTTAAACTAAAAGAATCGAAACCTGGTCGTTATGGTTCTGCTCCTAGTGGTGCCTTGGCTGCGCCTGGTGAATACTTTGCGCAATTGGCAACCGTTCAAAATGGAAAAGTTACGATTCTAACAAAGAACGTCCCCTTTACGGTCAAGTCTTTGAACAATGCCACTTTAACGGCTAAAGACAAAGATGCCCTGACTGCTTTTGAGGTTAAATTAACCAAAATGCGTCGTGCTGGTCGTGCTTCTGCTTCGGTTTATAATTCTATGGTGAATCGTGTTGATCATTTGCAAAAAGGAATTTTACTAACGCCTAATGCGGATTTGAAATTATTGGAAACTGCTGAGAAATTACGCCTTCAGTTAAAAGAAATGGGGGTTAAATTATATGGTGATGGTAGTTTGAGCAAACGGGACATTGAGGCGGAACCTAGCTTGTTTGAGCGTATGGAAAGTCCGATTTGGAATATGTGGGATGCGACTTCTGCGCCTTCGGCTACGGCTAAAAAGAATTATACTTTGGTCGGTAAAATGTTTGAAACCTTCTTGGGTGATTTGAATTCGCTTAAAGCGGAGATTAATAAACTGGAGAAACAATTGAATGATTTGGGTGGTCCTTATACGCCTGGTCGTATGCAGATTCCTGATTGGAAATTGGAGTAATTTTTTCTTTGGGTTTCTTTTATATTTTGGCAATTTGATACTTACGATATTGTATCAAATTGCCATTTTTTTTTTAGTAAGTTGGTTGAAAAGATCAGAAGTGAAGTTCTTACTATTGGAGGAAAAATAAAGCTGTTGAAATAGTCAAAGAACTCAAAAAAATGGATATGGAGGTCATTTCTAGGTTAACCAAGTTATCTATTGAGGATATTAATGTTTTGAGGGTTCGGAGACATAAGTAAAAACATTACTCTGTCCATCCTTGATAAAATTGATAAGAATAGACCTTTTTATCATCCTTGCCCACAAATGGTATTTCTAGTCTGTACCATTCTATACCTTCTTTAAATCCAAAAAAATGAGTTCTTAATACTAAATATTTGACTATTCTGTTTTTCTCATCTTTGACCTCAAGTGTATAAATTTCTCCTGTTATTGTAGGTGAATGTTCATTTTTTGCATCCTTTTTTTCATAGGAGGCAACAGTATATTGACCAAATAGCTTTCCACTATTGTAGTACATTTTTAGCACTTCTCCATTGAATTCAATATTAATAGGACTTTTCATTTC